>JBOGVK010000117.1:0-4849 GCA_050692375.1 Actinomycetota bacterium | reverse complement strand
GCATCCCAGGGCCCCAAGGATCCGCGGAGCTGCCGCGCGAAGGTTCGCGTCCCGCGCCCGCCGGTCTCCGGCGTGGCCGCGCCCGTCCCGAAGAGGGAGCCGCGGCCGTCGAGTTCGCGATCGTCGCCTCGCTCTTCTTCATGCTCGTCTTCGGGATCATCGATTTCGGGTTCGCGTTCCACTCGTGGAACAACGCAGCGAACGCCGCGCGTGAGGGTGCGCGCAAGGCCGCGGTCGACGCCAACGTCGCCGACATCACACAGCGGGTCCGTGACGCGGCGGTGACGCTCGACCAGTCCAAGCTAACGATCCAGGTTCTCTGCAGCCGCAACAACGCCGCCTTCGCCGCCTGTCCGGCCGGATCCACGTGGCTGCAAGGCGACATCGTGCGCGTCGTCGTCGACTACAGCTACAGCATGATCACGCCGGTCGGTTCCTTCGTTCCCGGTCTGGGGCCAACGCTGAATCTCCACTCGCAATCCGAGTCGAGGTTCGAAGGGCTATGACGCGACGGGCCAACGAAGGGGGACAACCCGTGGACCGGTTCAAGGAAGAACGGGGCGCGATCGCGGTCTTGACCGCCTTGACCATCGTGATCCTCTTCGCGGCCGTGGCGTTCGTGATCGACATCAGCCGCCTCTACCACGAGCGCCAGGTCCTGCAGAACGCCGTGGACTTCGGCGCGCTCGCCGGCGCACAGGACCTGCCCGTTCAGGGTTCAGCTCAAGCGAACATCGCGAGCCAGATCGCGCGCACGGTCGCCATCGCCAACGCTCCACAGGTCGCTACGTCCGGTCTCACCATCACGTATCAGTGCGTGGTCGGCGATCGTAACGGGGACGGGCTGCCGGACCCGGAGGACATCCCGTTCGTCTGTGGTCCGACCGCAGGGACCTGGTCGACCGGGTGGACGACGAAGAACGGCAGGTCGACCCATCTCTGTGATCCGTTCGCCGGGGACAAGTGCAACACGATCAGGCTCACCACCAGCAACAGCATCCCGTACTACTTCGCGCCCGTCATCGGGATCAACACCGGCTCGACCGGGGCGGTGAACGCCGCCTCCTGCAAGGGCGCGTGCGGCGCCGCGTCGAGTCCTCTCGACATCGTGCTCGTGCTCGACCGAACGGGAAGCATGACGCCCGCCGACGTCGCGAACGTGAAGAACGCCGCTCTGTCGATCCTCGGCTTCTACGACTCCAGTCAGCAGTGGGTTGGGCTCGTCGCCCTCCCGTACGGGCAGAGCGGGAACAAGTGCAACGTCAACAACCCCCAGACGTATCCGGACCCGATCAATTACACGGACTGGCAGGTGGTGCCGCTCAGCAAGGATTACACGCGAGCAGACGGCACGTTGAACACCTCGAGCGCGATCGTCACCTCCATCAACTGCCTGGTGCGATCGCCCACCGTGACGGTCACGGTGAACGGGACCAACCAGACGAACGCCGGCCACACGAACCTCGGAGACCCGCTGTATGCAGCCCGCTTGATGCTGGCCGCGCAGGGCCGCCCCACCGTTCCCGACGTGATCATCTTCGAGACCGACGGTCAGGCGAACCAGCCGAACACCATGAACCCGTGCAACTACTTCAACACCGCGGCGAACGTAGCGAAGGCCGCCGGGCAGACGATATTCACGATCGCCTACGGGTTGGACAACCCACCCGTGAAGTGCGACTTCGACACCAGCGGGCCGTTCGTCGGCAAGTACGCCACCTACAACCTGGCGGGAGCGGCGACGCAGCCGTCGCCCGACGACGTTCCCGGTGGGTGCGGTGTGAACGAGAACAAGGACGGCGACCACTACTTCTGTACCCCGGGCAGCTCCGACCTCGAGCCCGTGTTCCGCCAGGTCGCCGCGGCTACGATCGAGACCGCGCACCTGGTCGACACATAGCCTAGAGGATCTCGGTTTCGGCACCGGCCTGGCGACTCGCACGACGACAGCTCTCCGCGTAGGCTCCTCCCGTGAACGCCGACGTTCTTCCCACGACCGCACGAGAGCTCGTCGCGCCCGGCAAGGGCATCCTCGCGGCCGACGAGAGCGACGGCACGATCAAGAAACGCTTCGATTCCATCGGCCTGGCATCGACGGAGGACAGCCGTCGCGCTTATCGCGATCTGCTGTTCACGACGCCGGGCCTCTCCGAGCACATCAGCGGCGTGATCCTGTTCGACGAGACCATCCGGCAATCGGCGTTGGACGGAACGTCGTTCACCGAGTTGCTCTCCCAGCGCGGGATGATCCCCGGTATCAAGGTCGACACCGGCGCGAAGCCGCTGGCGATGTTCGCAGGCGAGACCGTCACGGAGGGACTCGACGGTCTGCGTGAGCGGCTGACGGGCTACGCGAGCCTCGGTGCCCGCTTCGCCAAATGGCGCGCCACGATCTTCTGCGGCGCAGGCCTTCCCTCCGACGCTGCGATCGACGTGAATGTGCACGCGATGGCCCGATACGCCGCGCTCTGCCAAGAGGCCGACATCGTTCCGATCGTCGAGCCCGAGATCCTGATGGACGGGGATCACACGATCAACGCCTGCGAAGATGCGACCGCCCGCACGTTGCGTGCTCTGTACGGGCAGTTGCAGCAGCAGCGTGTCGACCCCGCCGGCTCGCTCCTCAAGGTCAACATGGTGCTGTCGGGTGCGGAGTCGCCGGTGCAGGCCGGACCGAAAGAGGTCGCAGAGGCTACGGTTGCATGCCTGACGGCGAACGTGCCCGCCGAGGTGCCCGGTATCGTGTTCCTGTCCGGTGGCCAATCGGACCTGAACGCCACCGTCCACCTCAACGAGATGAACCTCATGGGCCCGCATCCGTGGGCGCTGTCCTTCTCGTACGGCCGCGCGCTCCAGGCGCCGTCGCTCGCGGCGTGGGCGGGCGACCCGGCGAACGTCGAGGCGGGTCAGCGAGCGCTCGCGCATCGGGCCCGCATGAACGGCCTCGCGCGGATGGGGGACTACTCCACCGAGCGGGAGTCCTCCGCCGCGTAGTACGCGGGGATCGGCGCCACCGCCACGCGCTCGTCCGTGGGACGGCCCAGGAGCGCGATCGCACCGAGCCCCAGCGCCAGCGATGTCGCGACGTAGATCGGTCGGAAGCCTGTCACGCCGATCAACACGGCTCCCAGCGCGATCGAGAGCGTGTACGGAGGGCCGATCAACGCTCCGGCCGCGGTGAAGACGCGACCTTGCATCTCCGCGTCGGTCCTTCGCTGCAGGAGCGTCGCGTACGAGACGTCGAAGAGCGCCACCGCCACACCGATGAGGACCGCTCCCGTGAACGCGGTCGCGAGCGAGGGCGCGACGAAGCAGAGGAACCCGATCGCGCCGACGGCGAGCGCGGCCGCCGCCGCACGCAGCTCGTCCAGATGACGGATCAACCGTCCCGCGAGCACACCGGCGCCGATCGAGCCCACACCTTGCACGGTCGCGATGATCCCCAGGAACGTCGGGGATCGGTGCAACCCTTGATCGACGAACGCGAAGATCGCGACCTCGCTCGTGCCGATCACCGCCACCACCGCCACGGAGACGGCGATCAAGCGCCGAACCTCTCGCGTCCGCCAGATATGTCGGATCCCCACCGTCACGTCCGGCAGGTACCTGGACCTCTCGACGGGCCGAGCGATGTCGTCGGCACGAACGGCCGCGAGGAACGCCGCGCCGACCACGAACGTCACCGCGTCGAAGACCGCCACGGATCCTCCGCCGAACGCGGCGAACATGCCTGCGCCGAGGAGGGGAGCGGCCAGCCGAACTCCTTGACCGCTCGCCGACAGCAGGCCGTTCGCGTCGCCGAGCAGATCTTCGTTCAGCATCGTCACGAGCAGTCCGGCGCGCGCCGCCTCGACGATCTGCATCGAGATGCCGTAGACGATGGCGACGGCGTAGATGATCCAGATGTCGCCACGATCGTGCACCATCAAGAGGAACAACACCGCGGCGCCGGTGAGCAGGTCGTTGATGATCAAGACACGCCGGCGCGGGAACCGATCGATGAGCGGCCCGAACAGTGGCGACGCGATCGCGGGGATCCCGAGGACCAGGAAAACCGAACCCGCCGCGCCGTTCGAGCCGGTCAGCTCCTTGACCCAGATCCCTAGGACGATCAGCAGCGCGAAGTCCCCGAACGTCGAGAGCGTCTTCCCGATCACCAGGAGTCGGAAGTTCCGATCGGCGAGGAGTCTTCGCATCGCGGCTAGCGATCCGCGTTCACGGCGGTCGTCGAGCGAACGATCCGGATGTCGCCGCTCACCGTTCCGACCTGGAGCTCGAGGTCGGGGCCGCCCGAGCCACCATCAGGGTTGGTCATGTCGAGATCACACGCCGTGTCCCCCGACGTGGAGTGCAGGTCCAGGTACACGCGGGTACCTCGAGCCACGCCGATCTCGATGTCGCCCGAGACCGAGTGGATCGACGTCGAGCCCACCGCGACCGACCCGATCTCGACGTCGCCCGAGACCGTGACCAAACGCGCCGAGCCGCCGACCGTACCGAGGGAGACGTCGCCGGAGACGCCCTTGCCGACGATGTCGCCGATGACCTGTCGGATCCGCGCGTCCCCCGAAGCGGAGGTGAACGAGAAGCCGCCACCGACCATCGCGCCGGCCACGTCACCGCTCGCGACCTTGACGGAGACCTCGCCGTCGACGTCGTCGAAGCGGCAGTCACCCGAACCACTCCGGAAGGTGAGCGATCCGATCCTGCCGGTGACCTCGAGGTCGGCCGAGCCGGTGTCCGAAGTCACGACGGTGCCGAGCGGGACCGTCAGGTTCACCCGCAGGTCGATCCCGCGCCACCCGAACCGCTTGCCGCGCTCGCGGTGTTCGACGGTCAGGCGGTGGCC
>JBOGVK010000116.1:0-2632 GCA_050692375.1 Actinomycetota bacterium | reverse complement strand
ACCTCACCTGTCCCGACTGCCGTATGCCGAATCCCGTGGGGGACGACGCGGTGAAGTACGCCTGCTTCACGTGCTACGCCGAGATCATCTTCGAGACCTGCCCCCGATGTGAGTATCGCCAGGCGATCCCGACGCGATGGCAGCGCGCGTTCACGTGCGGACATTGCGACGGCAAGGTCGAGATCCCCCGCCAGCGGTTCTTCACGACCTCGACGAAGGCGCGAGAGGTCGAGGGGTACGGCTACATGTATCCGCGGACCTAGCGGATCACGTCCACCGTTTGTTGGCAGTGTTGGCCGCCGCTGCCGCGAACGTTCCCGTGCAGGTCGCGAGGGCCTGGCCGTACCACGTGCCGACCGTCGAGGGCGGCGCGCCGGTTTGGACGTCACGGATCCCGAAGCACACGCCGCTCTTCGACATGCGCGCCGCGGCCCAGGCGAGCGTCGTTGGCGTCGTCATCACGCTCACCCGGGTGGTTGCGGTCGTGGACGCCGCCGTCGCGTACGTGAGCGACGCTTCCACCTGCGGCATGGCTTGCGGGCAGGCCACCGTCGCTGCGGACAGCGCGCACACGTAGCTCACCTGTGACGCGTAGATCGACTTGGCTCCCACCAGCGCATCACGGAGGTCGGCCTGTGCCGCCCGGTTGAGCGCACGGTTCCGGGACCCGAGGTACGTGGGCACCGCGATCGCGAGCAACAGACCGATCACCAGCACGACGACCATCGTCTCCACGAGGGTCCAGCCCTCCTCACGGCCGTGTTCGCCGTTCGTCACGCGCATCGCTGCGGAACTCCCACCTCGGTCGATGAACCTCTCAATGCTCTCGGACGCAACGGCGGGGGACTTGAGGCGTCGTACGACGGGTCGGGTCGAAAACATTCCGACGATCCGAGCCGCCGATCTCACGAGGATCAGGTGCCGTCCTAAGGAGAGGCCCCGGCCGATCCGGTGATGGTCGCCCACCGGTGGATCCAGGATGTTGCATCATGCCGGAGGTCGAGGTCGGACCGAAGGAGAAGGAGGCGGGTCATGCTCGACGACCGGATCGTGTCCAGGGAGACGTTCGACGTCCGGGCGTTCGCCGAGGAGTTGGGGGCCGCTCCCGACAACCGCGAGGTCGGGACCACACGCCTCTTCGAGAACGATCGCGTCCGGGTGTGGGAGGTTCGCCTTAGCCCGGGTGAGCGATGCACGTTCCACGCTCACGTTTGCCAGTACTTCTGGACCTCCGTCACGTCAGGAATGGGACGGCAGCGTTCCGGCGATGGATCCGACGTCGTGCGCCGCTACGAAGAAGGCGACACGCTGTTCTCGTCCTCGACACCGTCGGCGCCCTTGATCCACGACCTCGAGAACGTCGGAGAGACCGAGCTTCGGTTCGTCACGGTCGAACTCACCGACGAACACACGAACGGATGAAGGAGGCGCGTCGTACCACGTCGTCGGGCGCTCGGTTCCGCTCCGGGCCACGAGCTGTCGTGTTTGAGCGATGCGCGAGTGAATCTCGACGGAACCACAAGTCACTTCGGCGCGACGTGTGCGACCTGACGGTGTTCGTTCACACCGTGCTCGATCGTCTTCTGCCTCAGCCTCTCATACGGGACTGACCCCCCCGAGGCCGCAATGGGGTTGTCCAGCCCCGACATCTGGTCGAATCGGAATGAGATGGCGGCATGTTGCAGTCGCCCGTCGACGTGCGGCTCGTCCTTGTATATGTTGCATGATGTCCTTGCGCGCCGGCGCTCGGACCTGACGTGATCGAAGGAGGTTCTGGTTGTGAGCGAGGAGCCGTGGAAGTCAGAGATGTGGTTCACCAGTCCATGGAACTTCCTCCCGGAGATCCGTGACGCGCTGACGCTCCCAACCGGCGTGCAGGTCCATGACGTGACGTTGCGGGACGGCGAGCAGCAGGCCGGGGTGGTGTTCACGAAGGACGACAAGCTCCGGATCGCCGAGGCGCTCGCCGAAGCCGGCGTCCATCGCATCGAAGCGGGACTGCCGGCCGTGTCCGCCGCGGATGAAGCGGCGGTCAAGGAGATGGTGGCGATGGGGCTGCCATCGGCCATCTACGCGTTCTCCCGATGCATGGTTGACGACGTGAAGCGGGCCGCAGACTGCGGTGTAGAAGGGGTGGTGATGGAGATCCCGTCCAGTCATCACCTGATCAAGAAAGCCTACCGGTGGCCGGTCGAACGTGCGATCGATGCATCGATCGAAGCCACCACGCTGGCGCACGACCTGGGGCTCAAGGTGTCCTTCTTCCCGATCGACGCTACGCGAGCCGGCTTGACCGAGTACCTCGATCTCCTCGAACGCGTGGCGACCGATGGGCACGTCGACGCGATCGGGCTGGTCGACACGTTCGGCGTCCTTTCGCCGCATGGTGTTCGCCTCTTCGTCCGGCAGACGCGGGAACGGCTCGGCGTCCCGCTCGAGACGCATTTCCACATGGATTTCGGCCTCGGTGTCGCGAACACCCTCATCGCGGTGGCCGAGGGTGTGGAAGTGGTCCAGACGACGGTCACGGGGATCGGCGAGCGCGCCGGCAACACGCCGATGGAGGAGACGGTGCTCGCGCTCCTGACGATGTATGGGATCGACACCGGCATCCAGACGGATCGGTTCTTCG
>JBOGVK010000115.1:0-3067 GCA_050692375.1 Actinomycetota bacterium | reverse complement strand
GCGAGCGACGAGGGTCGCTCGCCGGGCTCAACTCGCGGCCTCTCCGTGCCGATTCCTTTGCGGACGGGTTCTCCCGCAGACAAGTTGCGGACGGCTGGAAGAAGGAGGTGAGCCCCCGATGTTCAAGGCACTGGCGGGTCGGATGCACAAGGAAGAGGGGTTCACCCTCATCGAGCTCATGGTCGTGGTCATGATCCTCGCGATCCTGATCGTGATGGGTCTCCCGACCTTCCTGGGCGCGAAGGCCCGGTTTCAAGACCGCGGCGCCCAGACGGACCTTCGGAACACGGTCCTGTCCGCCCGGATCCTGTTCACGGACAACGCCACCTTCACGTCGGCCGATCCCAGCGGACTCACGACCATCTTCCCGAACCTGTGTTACGTCGCCGACGCCACGGCGTCCGCGGCCAGCGGGACCGTGGCTTGCGCCGCCGGGTCGGGGAATGGGTCGATCAGCGTCACCGCGGCTGCGACGCAGTTCGCAGCCGCGCGCATGTCCAGCTCCACTGCCTGCTTCGTGATCAAGGACGCGGTGACGGGGACCAAGTACGGCAAGACGACCGCCGCGAACTGCAACGCGACATGGGCGAACACAGGCGCGAACGTGAACGCAGCCACCCCCGCAGCCGCCGGCTGGTAGATCCCTCTACCTGTTCCTAGGTAGTCCTTCCGGACCATCTTGTCCGAGCCGCTCGCTCCGCTCTCAAGGTGCTCGCCGCAGGTACCGAAACCACCTTCGAAGAGCGCGTCAACGTAGGCGCGCCGGATCACGGGAAGGAGGCGAAGGCAGATGCTCAAGCGCCTCAGGGAGCGCAAGACGGATGAGGAAGGCTTCACCCTCATCGAGCTGATGGTGGTCGTCCTGATCATCGGCATCTTGATCGCCATCGCACTGCCGACGTTCCTCGGCGCCAGGTCTCGGGCGCAGAATCGCGCTGCACAGTCCGATCTTCGCAACGCCTTGGTGGCCGCGAAGACGTGGTACACGGACGCCAGCGTATACACGGGTGCGGATAGCACGGCGACCGGTCTGACGACCATCGAGCCGTCGCTGAGCTACGTTGCGGTGGCAGCGACAGGCAGCAACGTGAACCCTGTCGTTCTCTCCGCCACGACATGGGCTGCCGCGCGCATGTCGGCATCGGGGACGTGCTTCTACATCTCCGACAATGCCGGAACGGGCGCGACCGCGGGTACGAAGTACGGGCAGACCGCCAACGGCACTGCTTGTGCGATCCCCGCAGCCTTGCAGACTCAGGGAAGCTGGACCTAAGCAACCCTTAGCGGATCACCGCAGCACAGAAGGGGCGGCCTCCGGGCCGCCTCTTCTGTTGCTCGTTCTACAGCGGCCAGCTTCGGAGCAACCGAAGCTCGCGGAGCCAGCCGACGGAGGTGACCCACCCGGTCCATGCCGGCAGATAGGCGCTCGCGACCACCCCCGCGATCCCCGCGCTGGCGATCCCGGCAACCCGCGCCGGCCCCGGCGAGAGTCCGTGCAGGATCGCCGTCACGCCGAGGCACATGAACGGGACCGCGGGGAGCATGTAGAAGAGGAATTGGCTCCGGGGCACCAGGAGCCACGGCAGGAACATCGCCGCGTACCCACCGAAGATCAGCGCGTCCCGCCAGGTCGGCCGTCGAGCAACCGTGAACAGGCCGACGGGGAGCAGGGCTAGGAACCCCCACCAAAGCGCCGGGTTCCCGAGCGCCACGATCGCGGTGACGGCGCCCCCCGCCGACGATCGGAAGTACTGGATCGGGTGCAAGAGCAGCGGCCATGTCCACGGTTGCGAGTTCTCAGGCTGGATCCGGAGGTGATGCCGCTGGTACTCGAGCATCCGGATCTGGAGTGTGATGAAGTCGTGGATCGCCAAGCCGTGTTGATAGAAGAACGCGCCGTAGCTGAGGAGGTAGACACCGAGCGGGACGAGCGCGAACGAGGCGGCGAGCGTCCCCGCGGCAGCGAGCCGCGTCCGTCCGCCTCGTCGATCGCCGGTGAAGACCCAGCTCGTGCAGAGGATCGTGCCGAAGAGGAGCGCGAACGCCCCCGACCACTTCGTTGCGACCGCGGCGCCGAGGAAGACACCTGCCCACATCCGGTACGGCGAGCCGAAGACGACCTCGACCCTCGGCCACCCGTGGGGACGATCCCCGGTATCCATCCGCTCGCGATCGAGCACTAGGAACAGGAGCGCGGCCGTGATGAACGTGGTCAGGAAGATATCGAGCATCGCCATCCGGCTCTGGACGATGTGGAGACCGTCGAGCGCCAACAGCAGGGAGGCGAGGCCTGCCCACCACACGGATCGCCAGAGGCGGTACGCCAGGAGGTACAGGAGCCCCACCCCCGCGATCCCGAAGATCGCCGAAGGCAATCGCCAGCCGAGGGATCGCAGCCCCAGCGGCCCGACCCCCAGGAGCGCGATCACCCACTTCCCGAGCGGCGGGTGGATCCAGGTCCCCTCGTCGGCGATCTTGACGGCCGGGGGGTTGCCGACCGGCTGGCCGATCCCTCCCCCCAGGTAGACCTCTGCATCGAACACGTAGTACTGCTCGTCCCAGTACGGCGCGTCCGGTGAAGGGAGACCCCAGAGCCTGACCACCGCGGCTATGGCGAGTACGACCGCCGGTACGCCGATCGTCGTCCAAGAGCGTCCGGCGGCCGTCATCGGGGCATCGTGGCACACGCGACAGGCCCTTCCGTGGAGCGAGGACTGCCAGCGGCCTTGCTACCCGAACACGGGTATCTGCATAGGCCGTGCCTCAAGCCTGCCCCCCGGTCTGCCGACGCTTAACCGACGGACAAGAAGGGTGGTTGGCGAACGCCCATGCTCACAGCGCTGTACCGCTTGCGCCGGCGCCGGATGTCTGGGGAGGCGCGGGGTGAGGCCGGCTTCACCATGGTGGAGCTGGTCATCGGCATATTCATCTTCGCCCTCGTGATCGGCGGCGTCGTCGTCAGCACGAGCAGCTCCCTCAATCTCACACGGCAGAACCGCAACCGCTCGATCGCCGCGAACCTCGCCTCCCAGGAGATGGACACGGTTCGGAGCACCGACTTCGTCGA
>JBOGVK010000114.1:0-7263 GCA_050692375.1 Actinomycetota bacterium | reverse complement strand
GATGTCGCGGAGAAACTCTCCGCCGCGACGGGGAAGGAGATCCGTTACGTGAACGTAGATCCCGAGCGGGCGAGGAAGGCCGCGCTCGAGCGCGGTGTGCCGGAGTTCACGGCCGACGCGCTCGCGGAGCTCTTCGCGGAACGGCGCAAGGGGAAGGAGGCCAACGTCTCACCGGCCGTGGAAGAGATCCTCGGGCGCCCGGCGACCAGCTTCGATGCGTTCGCGACGCGCAACGCCGCGATCTTCCGAGGCGAGCAACCGCCGCCTCGCGTCTGAGCAGATACGTGTCTCTGAACGTCGTTCAGCGAACGATCCGTTCGAGCGGCATGCCGCACTTCGAGCAGGTGCCGGGCTCGGTCGATCGAACGTCCGGGTGCATCGGGCAAACGTACTCGGCCTCTTCGTCCGTCCGAGCGGGCTCGCAACCCCCGTGCTTACCCATGTCGCTCGAGACCGGGTCCGGTGGAGAGCCGCCCATCATCCTCAGCATCGACAACCCGTTGGTCCGGACGAAGCGAACGACCAGCACGGCCGCCAGGATGAGGAAGGCGATGTTCAGGTACGTCGTGTAGTTCCACGACACGCCGGCGTCGATCACCTTCGCGTCCCGTGTCGTCGGTGTGATCCCCAGGACGTCGAACAGGACTTCGACGATGAACCCCGCGGCTGCCATCGTGAGGTAGAAGGTGGCGAGGAGGTAGAGGCTCATCCGTCGCCCGTAGTACTTCCGGTAGATGTTGAGGATCGGCAGGATGATGAGATCGGCGAAGATGAATGCCACGACACCCCCGAAGCTGATACCGCCGTTCCACAAGACCGCCGCGAGCGGCACGTTCCCGATCGAGCACACGAAGGAGATCACCGCGACGAGCGGACCGATCAGCGGTCCCCAGATCTTCGCGATCAGCGGATGGTCCACCAGGAAGAACGACTGCCAGAAGCTCTCGGGAACCCAGGCGGCGAGCGCGCCCGCGATGAGCAACCCCCCGACGATGTCGATCCACACCGCGGCCCAGTCCATCCCGAAGAAGTGGCTGACCGCGGTGAAGCCTCGCGGTGAGGTCAGACGCTGCACGATGGTTCCTCCGGTCACGGACATGTCCATGGCGGCGTGTCCCTCCATCGACCCCGCGATACCACGATTGGCTTGGACGAGGGCTGCGTCGACGAGCGTGGGCTTCAGCGTCCGCCGGAACACGACCGCCAGGAGCGCGATCATGATCGGTCCGCCGACGAACTCGGCGAGCGTGAACTGCCACCCCATCAACAGCCACAGGATGATGCCGAGCTCGATCACCAGGTTCGTCGACGCGAACTCGAACGCCATGGCGGCGGTGAAGCCGGCACCTTTGCGGAAGATCGACCGAGCGAGCGCGACGGCCGCGTACGAACAGGAGGACGAGGCGGCGCCGAGTCCGGTCGCGATGGCGATGGAACGGAAGGAGTCGTCCGGCAGCAGGGAGGTCATCTCCGACTTGGACACGACGGCCTGCACCGCGGCCGAGAGCGCGAAGCCGAGGATCAAGGCCCAGAGGATCTCCCAGCTCATGCCGAACGCGATCCGCAACGCATGCAGGAGCGAGGAGACGAGATCCGCTGCGATCACCGTGGGACGCCTACTTCCCAGCCAGCCGCGCGACAGCAGCCATGAGCTCTTCGACCTTCTCGTCGCCGTTGCCCTGCTCGATGCTCTCCTTCACGCAGTGCCGCACGTGGTCGTCCAACAACCGGAACCCGACCGCCCTGAGCGCCGCGGTGATCGAGTTGACCTGCGTGAGGATGTCGATGCAATACGTGTCCTCCTCCACCATCCGTTGGATCCCCCGGACCTGGCCCTCGATGCGACGCAGGCGATCTTGCAGAGCCTTCTTGTTCAGCGCGTAGCCGTACATCCGATCGCACCCTTCCTTGGGGAGATGGATAGGAAGCATACCCCCTAGGGGTATAGCTTCATTCCGAAGGATGGGCTGCGGTCACGAGCGGTTCAGGCCGCCAGGACGCTCCGCAGTTGCGCGAGCGAGGGCGAACCTTCGAGTCCGGCCTCCGTTCGGTAGACGCGGCGCGTCAGCCCGAACGCCGCTCCTTCCATCGCGAACGGGTCCGCGCCGTCGATCAAGATCGTCGGCGATCCTTGGAGTCCGAGTCGCTGCGCGGCGTCGTCGGACTCGACCCGCTCCAAGATGACGTGCGCCGGATCGTCGCCGCCGACCGCGTGAAGCACCTCGCGGACGCGCTCCTCGGCCATGCGCCGATTCGCACACCCGTCGATGTACCGGATCCGGATCTCCATCTCAGGAGAGATCGAGTTGTGCCTTCTTCCACGCCTCGAGCTCGGGGTTGTGGTGGAAGCGAGGGAAGACCCAACGGAACACGCTCAGCCCTGGCTTCTTGCACCAGCAATCCGGGTAGCAGCCGCAGGTTCGGAGGCCCGCGGCCTCCATGACCCGTCCGACGAGGGCGAGGATCAGGTAGCCGATCGCTGCGATGAGGACGATGCGCTTCATCCCGACCAGGGTAGCGCGTCTTCCCGTCTCTAACCCAGGAGATCGTCGAGCGAGCGCTTCGGCTTCTCGCCCTTCGACAAGAGATCGTCGATGGAAGGCGAGGGTGTTGCGTCCGATCGCTCGAGCACGTCTTCGAGCGTCGGGCCTTCGGGGTCTTCGGCGGCGGCCATGAGGTCATCGAGGCTCTTGCCTGCATCTCCGCTCAAGCGGATCCGAAGTGCGGCCAAGACCGCGGCGTGCGGCTCCGAGAGTCCTGTCGACACCTTGATCTCGGTCAGGGCCGCCTCGGCCCGCGCCAGCAGCCGTTCGTCATCCCTACGCTCGCCGTCGCCCGCCACGTCTATCGAGGAGATGTTCGTCAGTCACCCGAACCCGAACGAGTCATCGCTATGGTGAGTTCCAGATCTCGTTGATCGGGGACGTGGGGTTGCCCGAGCCCGCAGGGTGCTCGGTGATCCCGAATCCATCCTCGAGGGTGCGAAGCATGCCGTATTGGTTGTGGAGGGCAGGCCAGATCGTGCCTCCGGTGACGAGCGGGCCCATCACGGCGAACGCGATGTTGCCACCACCGAATCCGGGGGGCTGCTGGTCGGCGTTGTGCGGGCCGGCGCCGTTGCCCTCGTCGTAGGACACGATCAGCACGGCGTTCGGGTCGCTCGTGAACGTCGGGGAGTTGAGGATCTTCGGCACCTCGCGCTGGAGGAACTGGTCGAACTGCAGGACGCGGTTGTTCTTGGGTCCGCAGTTGTCGTGCGCGTCCTCGCACTGGTTCGGAACGATGTAGTTGAACCGTGATGACATGATGGTCGTTGAGCCGAGCGCCGCGTCGAGCGCGCTCGTGTCGTTCGGACCGGTGCCGCCAGTCGAGATGACGTTGCTGAGACACGTCGAGGACGTTCCCTGCAAGCCGTCCGGGGTCGCACCCCACACGCCGAGCGCGCCTTCCGTGTCGTCGTAGTAAACGGCCGGGTTGTGCTTCACTCGGTAGCTGTTGAACGTCTTGGACGAGCCGGCGTTGACCAGATAGCACGGCGCTGGCATCGACTCGTTCCATTCGGTCCACGGGATCCCAGCGGTCGTGAGTTGGCCGAACAGGTTCGTGACGCCCTGGTGGCACGGGGCTGGCGGCTTGTCCTGCTGGTCACAGAGCAGGTATTGCCCGCTCGTCATCCCGATGTAGTTCGACGTGGAGTAGTGGCTCGTGGCCCAGAAGTTGGTGAGCCACGTCGAGTTCGACTTGATGAACCCGGTCTGATACGGGGCGCTGTTCTTGTTGAGCTGCGACAGTTCGGTGTTCTCCCCGATGATCACGAACACGTGACCGAACGAGGGCACCCCTTCGACCGCCGGCGTCGCTAGCGCCGAGATCGGACCGGTGGGGAGCAGGAACATCGGAAGCAACGCGAGTGCGGCGAGCGGCACCAGTCGTCGGCGCATCGGACATCCTCCCTACGCCATCCGTGGATGAACCGGATTCTCAAGCATCTGCATCCAATGGTCAAACCGTGCTCGCGGACCAGCTTTCCGACGCGTCGACAGGTAATGTCGATGCCGTGGGTAGTGCACCGGATCCTGAGGCCGTCAGGTCGCTCTATTCCGGGCCTCCCGAGAGCTTCGTGACGGCGAGGAGCGATCTCGCGGCGCGCTTGCAGGAGGCTGGTGACCCCGAAGCCGCGAGACAGATGTCGGCCCTTCGCAAGCCGACCGTAGCCGCGTGGGCGGTCGATCGCCTCTCCAACGATCACCCCCGCGACATCGAAGCCTTGATCCAGGCAGGCAAGGACCTCGCTTCGGCTCAGCGCCGGGTAGCTGCGGGGGGAAGCGCTGAGAGGATGTTGGAGGTATCGAGCGAGCGTCGGCGACTCGTGGACAAGCTCGTCCGCGCATCATCCGAAGCTCTGGGGCAAGCCGGTCTGTCCGCGGCTCGTGCCACGCTCGACAAGGTCTCGCACACACTCATGGCGATCGCGACCGACCCCGAAGCGGCAGAACGGGTCCGCAGCGGCACGCTCGACAAGGAGTTGCCAGCCCCCGCTGGGTTCGGCGATGAGCGATCGGATGCGGCACTCCTCGCCTCGGTGAGCGAGCTACCGAAACGCAAGGAGCGAAAGGTCGATGCGCGCGACGAGCGATTGACGGCGGAGGCTGCGGAGCTCGAGCGGATAGCGAAAGACCTGGAGAGCGAGGCGAAGCTGGCGCAGACGAAGGCTGTGGCGGCGGCGAGAACGGCGGGGACGGCAAGGAAGCGAGCCGACGCAGCCCGAGCGCGTGTCGATCGACCGGTGGGTCCGGATCGACTGCGATGAAGCTGCCCTGAAGCCCTCTTTCCCATCCGGCCGCCGTCGTGGCCGGCTCGGTCTCAGCTCACCGCTTTCTTCACGAGCGCGGCGATCCGCTTCTCGTCGGCGGCGGTCAACTTCGTCAGCGCGTAGGAGGTCGGCCACATGGCGCCGATATCGAGCTTCGCCGCGTCGCTGAACCCGAACGTCGCGTACCGCGCCTTGAACTTCGCCGCGCTCTGGAAGAAGCAGATGACCTTGCCGTCCTTCGCGTAGGCGGGCATGCCGTACCACGTCCTCGGCTCGAGGGAGGGAGCGGCGGCGGTGACGATCTCGTGGACCCGCTTGGCCATGGAACGGTCCCCGGCCGGCATCTCGGCGATCCGGTCGAGGAGCTCGCGCAACATGTCCGCCCCCTGCGCAGCTGCCTTCTGTTCCTTGAGGTAGGCCTTCATCGCGGCGCGCTCCTCGGCCGTCAACCCGGTCGCCGTCGAGCGTTTCGCCGTGGAAGCTCTACCGGTTGTCCGTGTGCTCTTCTTCGCGGTCGTGCTCTCAGCCATCGCTTGGCACCTCCTGGATGCGGATCAGGTTGCCGGCGGGATCGCGGAACGCGCAGTCGCGGACCCCGTACGGTTGGTCGGTCGGCTCCTGGACGACCTCGGCGTCGGCTGCCTGTACCCGCTCGAACGTTCCGTCGAGGTCCTTGGTGGCCAGGAGGATCCAGCCATACGTGCCCTTGGCCATCATCTCGAGGATCGTGCGGCGCTCGTCGTCGGTGATGCCCGGGTCGATGGCCGGCGGCGCCAGGAGGATGGACGTACCCGGCTGGTCGGCGGGGCCGACCGTGATCCAGCGCATCGTGCCGGATCCGACGTCGGTGCGGACCTCGAAGCCAAGGATGTCACGGAAGAAGGCCAGGGATGCTTCCGGGTCGTCGTGCGGAAGGGCGCTCGCGTGGATGGTGATGTCCATGGCGGTCATGGTAGCTGGGGCTCGGTGACAGCCGCTTCTCGATTCCTGATCGGTCTGGTCACCTGTTTGGCCACGCACGGCGGGATCCCGGCGATCGCGCCCGCCGACCGGCGCCGGTAGTCGCTTGGCGGCATCCCGACCAGCTCCGTGAAGCGCGTGCTGAAGGTGCCCAGCGATGAGCAGCCCACCTCGAAACAGACCTCGGTGACGCTGAGGTCGCCCCGACGGAGCGACGCCATCGCGCGCTCGATGCGCCGGGTCATCAGATAGCTGTACGGCGACTCTCCGTAGGCGAGCCGGAACTGGCGGCTGAGGTGGCCGGCCGACATGTGCGCACCGCGGGCGAGCGCCTCGACGTCGAGCGGCTGCGCGTACTCCCGGTCGATCCGGTCGCGGACGCGGCGCAGCCGCGTGAGGTCGCGCAGCCGCGTGAGGTCGCGCAGCTGTTCTGCCGCGGCGGGTCTGCTGGTCACTGCGAAATCGTGCCACGTCGCGCCGCAAGTGCCCAGCGCCGTCTGGCCATCAGCTCTTCGCAGCCTCTTTGGCCTGCTCGACGCTCTCTTTGTCGACCTTCTCCTTGTCGACCTTCTCCGCCTTGGCGAGCGCCTTCTCCACCTGGGTCACCCAGACCTCGTCGAAGATCGCGATGATCCCGGAGCTGTTCTTCGGCAGCACCTCTTCCGCGTCCTTCTTGATCTCGCGCTCTCGGTGGTGAGACATCAGCCCGCCGACGGCGGCCCCACCGGCGCCCGTCACGACGGTCGAGGCGATGATCGATGGCGGGAAGATCAGCCCGATGATGAGCCCAGCCGCCGCGCCGATCATCGATCCCTTCGCCACCTCGTGCGCGTTCTCCTTGACGGTGATCTTGCCTTCGTCGTCACGGTTCACGAGGACGGCGACATCCACGAAGATGACGCCTTCCTTCACCAGTTCCTTCAGCGCGTCGAAGTCCGCTTGGGCGCTGTCGGCATCGCCGTACGCCGCGATGTAGAGATCGACTGGCACGTCGTTGCTCATCGTTCCCTCCTCTTACTGGCCGTTGCTCCCCAACCCTATCCCGGCCGATGACGATCGTGATCCCCATCGGGTGGGTGGGCCAGCTGCGCCTGGACCGCCCTCTCGACGTTCCCATGGATCCTCTCGACGCCGATCCGATCGAGGACGCCGTCGCGATCAAGCACCTCGGTGACCGCCGGCTTCACGCGCGCGAGACGCAACGTCAAGGATGCATGTTCCGCGAGCTCCACGATCTCGCGCATCTTCGCGGCCCCCTGCGAGTCGATGAAGTCGATCCCTTCGCAGTCGAGGACGACGCCGGTCACGCCTGGTGTCGATTGTGCGACCTCGCGGATCCGATCTTCCAGCGCGTCCGAGGTGGCGAAGAAAAGACCGCCGTCCAGCCGAAGCACGACCACACCGGGGAACCGCTCGTCCTCGGGATGCTCGTCGAGCTCTCGGAACACCTGTGTGCCGGGCTCTCGCCCCAACAGCGGCATGGCGGGGCG
>JBOGVK010000113.1:0-25991 GCA_050692375.1 Actinomycetota bacterium | reverse complement strand
GGATGTGTGCCTCCGGATCGACTCCTCGGCTTCCGGTGCGCGCCGGACGAGCCGCTCATGATCGAGATCAGAGCCGGCACCCGAGAGGCCGAGCGCTTCATCGGCGAACGATGGGCGACCCCGATCGAAGCGCTTCCCCCAGAGGCGTTCCCGATAGGGGAAGGGAGCGACCTGCAGGTGTTCGGCGTGCCGGGGGACCCCCGAACGCTCTACGTCGCGCATGGCGACGTCGTGGAGCGATGGCTCCATCTCCCTCGGCTCGGCGTGAGCGAGCCGCCGACCGCGTTCGTGATCGGCGACTCGATCGCCGCAGGCGCCGAGCCGTTCATCGTCGCCGCGCTCCCGGGCTGGACCGTCGGATTCGACGCGGTGATCGGCCGCGGGACGAACTCGGCGTTGACGACGGCGGCGGAGCAGGCGGTCGCCCGACCAGATGTGGTCGTGGTCGAGCTCGGGACGAATGACGCCGACCCCGCCGCGTTCCGCGAGAACGCGGTGACCATCCTCGATGCACTCAAGAAGGTCCCGCTCGTCGTATGGCAGACGACCCACGGATCGCTCGCCAATATCGCCGGCGTGAACATCCACATCCACGGGTTGATTCCGTTCTACCCGAATGCTGTCGTTGCCGATTGGGACACGTTCGTCTCCGCCGACGACCTGTCGTCCGACGGCGTTCACCCGGCCGCGGGACACGAGGATCTGATGGCGCAGTTGATCGCGCCGATCCTCAACGGGTGGCTCGAGGTCGCCCGCGGGGGCGGAGCGGCTTCGTGCGCCACACGAGCGGAGGCGGCCGCGGGGGTCGGCTGAGCTCTCCGATCACGGTTTCGACGTAGGCTCCCGCCGTGACCCATCGGCTGCTGCTCGACGTCTCGAGCCTGGGGTACCGGGCGTATTTCGGGCTCCGCGACCTGGTGCGTGCCCCGGACGGCACGTCGGTCGGCGCCGTCTTCGGCTACCTCGACATGGTCACGAAGCTCGTGGTGTCGCGCAGGCCGGACGAGGTCGTACACGTCTACGACCACGACTGGCGCCCCACGACGCGCACCGAGCTCTACGCGAGTTACAAGAGCAACCGCCCACCCGAGCCGGACGGGCTCCCCGAGCAGTTCGCACTGCTCCGACGGGTCCTCGACCTCACGGGCATGCGACAGGCGGAGGCGCCGGGATGGGAGGCCGAGGACGCGATCGGCGGTCTGTGCAAGGACGCGGGAGACGACGACCGGTTCGAGATGGTCTCCGGCGACCGCGATCTGATCCAGCTGGTGCGCGACCCCTCGGTGCGGCTGCTGTTCACCGTGCGGGGCGTCTCGGAGCTGTTGGAGCTGGACGAGGCGGCCGTCCTCGCGAAGTACGGCGTCCCCGCGTCGCGGTACGCCGAGTTCGCGATCCTGCGTGGCGATCCCTCCGATGCGTTGCCGGGCGTCCCGGGCGTCGGCGAGAAGACGGCGCGGGCGCTGATCGAGGTCTACGGCTCGCTCGACGAGCTCCTGGATGACGCCGCATCGAACGAGCCGAAAGCCGGACCCTTGAGAGGCAAGCCCGCGCTTCGCGCCCGATTGCGGGATGCGCGGGATTACGTGGCGGCGATGCGGCGTCTGGTGCCCATCGAGACCCACACCGCCCTCGAGGTGTGGTCAGGTCAGCGGGACGACGCGACGCTCCGATCCCTGGCGGACGAACACGGGGTGCGCGGGCCGGTCGTGCGACTGCTCGCGGCCCTGGACAGCGCGGGGACCTCCTAGGGAAGTCGATCCATCGAGCGAGCGGCGCTGCCGAGGTAGAGCCGAGCGACCTCGGGATCGTGCAGCAGATCTGCCGCCGGTCCGAAGAGCCTGACGGCCCCTGATTCCATCACCGCCCCACGATCCGCGATCGCCAACCCCGATCGGGCATTCTGTTCGACGAGCAACACGGTAGAACCCGAAACGTTGAGCTCCCGGACGGTCTCGAAGACCACGCGACGCGCCTTCGGGTCCAGGCCCATCGAAGGCTCATCCATCAGTACGACCAGCGGGTCGAGCATCATCGCGCGAGCGATCTCGATGATCTTCTGCTCCCCACCCGACAACGAGCCCGCGCGCGCACGACGACGCTCGCGAACGATCGGGAACCGGTCCGCGATCGCCTCGATCTTCTGCTGGAGGGCCGTCCGACCTCGGAGGACGAAGCCCCCCATCAACACGTTGTCCCAGACCGTCATGAGGGGAAAGAGGCTTCGTTCTTGCGGCACGTGGACCACGCCCCGATCGAGCACCTCGCGTGGGGACCGGCCGGAGATGAGCTCACCGTCGAGCGTGATCGTTCCTCTCGTCGGATGCAGGAGCCCGCTCACCGCCTTCAACACCGTCGACTTCCCTGCACCGTTGGGTCCGATGACACAGGTGATGGAGCCCAGGGCCACCTCCAGGTCGACCCCCTGCAGGATGTCTCCCTGTCCGTAACCCGCAACCACGCCTTCGATCGACAAGTGCCCCATCATTCCCCCAGGTAAGCCTCGAGGACGATCGGGTTGTCCCGGATGTCCGCGGCGGAGCCCTCGGCGATCTTCGCACCGTGATCGAGCACGACGATCGGGTCGCAGAGACGCATGACGAGGTTCATGTCGTGCTCCACGACGAGGAACGTGAGTCCCTCGGCGCTCAGCTCGCGGATGTGACGTTCCATCGCCTCGATCATCAACGGGTTCACGCCGGAGGCCGGCTCGTCGAGAAGGACGAGCCGAGGACGTCCCATCAACACGGTGGCGAATTCGAGCAGCTTGCGCTGTCCGAACGACAGCTCGACGGCTTTCCGTTCTCGATGCGACGTCAGACCGAATCGCTCCAAGACCTCGTGGGCTCGCGCCAGATCCTCTCGACCGATCCGAGCTCTCGCGATCGAGCGCAGCGGCTGCTGGACGGCGACGACCAGGTTCTCCACGAGCGTGAGCTGAGGGAACACGCGGGTCTGCTGGAAGGTACGCGACAGACCTCGGCGATACAGCGAGGCCGGATCTGGCCGTCGGACGTCCTGCCCGTCGAACCGGACACTGCCCGCGTCGGCGCGAAGGTAGCCGGTAACGGCGTTGAACACCGTGGTCTTGCCCGAGCCGTTCGGCCCGATCAATCCGGTCACGGTCCCTTCTCGCACCGAGAACGAGCATCCGTCGACGGCGATCACGCCGCCGAAACGCTTGCGGAGGTCGCGAACCTCCAAGAGCGTCGGTTGGTCGGTGACGGCGACGCTCATGAGGTCGCCTCTTGAGGCAGCGCGTGAGCGGGGTTATCCCCATCGGTCCCGCTCGATCGACCCTTCCGGAACGCGGCGATCCGGTCGCCGAGGGACGGGATGACACCCCGAGGCAAGACGAGCATCACGGCAAGGAAGACGGTGGCGTACCCGACGAGGTAGAGCTGGCTCGCACCGAGCCGGTAGGCTAGATACTGCTGCGCCGGAACCAGGAGGGCCGCGCCGAGCGCCGGTCCCCAGAGCGTGCCTTTCCCGCCCAGGTACACCATCAACACCGCCCCGATCGTGATCAACGGATCGACGGCGAATTGGGGATAGATGAACGTCAGGTAGTACGCCCAGACGCCGCCGATCATCGCCGTGAGCCCCACGCTGATCGCGAACGTGATGAGCTTCGCCGGAGCCGTCCGGACGCCGACGCCGCGCGCTCGATCCTCGTCGTCGCGGATGGCGGCCAGCATGAGACCGAGCCTGCTCCCCCGGACGTACCAGCAGCACAGCATGGCCACCGCGAACAGCGCCAGCATGGCCAGGTAGTAGGGACGCTCGTACGTCTCCACGGGGAACGGCGGCACCGCCATGCCGATCCCTTGCGACCCGTTCGTCAGCCCGTGGAGGTTGAACGCGAGCTGCTGGACCACGAACAGGAACGTCAGCGTGATGATGGCGAACGTCGTGGCCCGGGTCCGGAAGGCGACCCATGCGACGGGAAGCGACACGACCGCCGCGCCGATCCCGACGAGCGGAAGGACGAGGAACGGCGTGTAGCCGGACCCGATGCCACCATGCTGGAACATGATGGCGACCGCGTAGGCGCCCATACCGAAGAACGCCACATGGCCGAGGGACACGTAGCCCGAGTAGCCACCAAGCAGGTTCCACGACGTAGCGAGACCGGCGTACATCAGTGAGAAGATCGCCATGTTCACGACCCAGTTCGCTGAGAAGACGAACGGGAAGGCAGCGAGCGCACCGAACACGACGCCGGCGCGGACGAGTCCCGCAGGTTGGATCCTCTTCACAGCGCTCCTCGCTCCCTGACTCCGAACAAGCCCTGCGGACGAACGACGAGGATCACGATGAGGACGATGAAGAACGTGAACGATGACCACGTCGGAGAGATCGTTGCCGACAAGACGGACTCGGCGACCCCCATGAACAGCGCCGCGATCACCGCGCCGCCCAAGCTGCCCATGCCCCCGAGCACCACGATCGAAAGCAGGCGCGAGATCAGATCGTAGTGGCTACCGGGATTGAAGGGGAAGACCAGCCCGTAGACCGCCCCGGCTGCCGCGGCGGTCGCAACGCTCAGTCCGAACCCCAAGGCCGCGATACGCCGCTCGTTGATGCCCAGCAGCGCCGCGGAGACGGGGTTCTGGACGGTGGCGCGGATCGCGCGCCCGAACCGGGTCCGCGTCAGGAGCAGGTACAGGAGCACGAGGATCGCGATCGAGATGGCGAATGCGAACACCCGCACCTCCGATATGTGATAGCCACCGATCCTCCATGAGTTGTTCGCGTACTTCGTGATCGTGGAGCGATAGGTCGTGTGATACAGGATGCTCAGGACGCCCTCGATCCCCAGGGCGATCGCCCACGTGACGAGCAGGGACAGCTCCTCACGTTCGTCGGTCCGGAGTGGCCGGATGAACAGGAGCTGCAACGTCACTCCGAGCGCGAACACCAGGGGAGCGATCAACAGGATCGACAGGAACGGGTCGATATGCAAGACGGTGAACGCCGAGTAGCTGAGATAGGCGCCCAGGATGATCATGGCCCCCTGAGCCACGTTGATGACGCGCATGATCCCGAACGCCAGCGTCAAGCCGCTCGCCATCAGCGCGTAGACGCCTCCGGTCATGAGCCCCAGGATGCAGGCCTGAACGATCAGGCGCACGCGTCGTCCCTCTCTTCGACGAGGCGGCCGACGAGGTCGCCGGCCACGCGGCCGCTAGGAGACGAGACTATCCGCCCCAGTTCGGCTTCGGGTACACCGGGTCGTGCAGCGCAACGTCGGCGGGGAACACCGGCAGCAGCTTGCCGTCGATCCACTCGACGAGCATGTCACTCCCCTGCGGCGACCCGTACTGGTCCCAGCTCAAGGTGCCTTCGAGCGTCGGCCACGTGCCCGTGTGCAGGGTGTCGATGATCGTCTGGTTGTCGATCGTTCCGGTCTTCGTCGCCACAGCCTCGATCAGCTGGCCGACCGAATAAGCCTCGGCCGACGTCGAGTCGATACCGAACGCGTCGCCCCCATACTTCGCCGTGTACGCCGCAACGAACGCGGGGTTGCCGTTCGCGGTCGAGTTCGGGAACCAGTCGCCGCAGCTGAAGATGCCCTGCGTGTTGTTGGCGCCGACCTTGCTCGGGAACTCGGTCGGAGAGTTGGCACCGTTCGCCTGGAAGATGAACTTGGGGCTGAAGTTGGCCTGGACCATCGCCTTGATCTGCGAGTAGGCATCGTCCGACTGCGTGCCGGCGACGACCATGTCCGGGTTGGCGGTCGCAACCTTCTCGATGATGGACGTGAGATCCGTCGTCTCCGGGGGATAGATGGTCTTGAACACAGTCTTGATCCCAGCAGCCTCGAACTGCGTCTGCATGGCGTCGGCGATCGGCGACGCGAACGGGTCGTCGAGCGAGGGATAGGCGGCCGTCTTCGGGCGCTGATCGGCCGGCAGCGACAGGATGAAGTCGACGAAGGGTTGGCCGCAGCCGACGACCGGCGCGGGTTGGACGAAGAAGACGTTCGGGAGCTTCGCGTCGAACATGGCCGGGCCTCCGCCCGCCGGCTCGACGAACGCGTAGTGGTAGCGATTCGCCACCGTCGCCGCGGGGACGCTCAGCAGCGTGGAGAACGGGCCGAACACGAGGTCGACCTTGTCTTTCGAGATCAGGTTCTGGTAGTTCGTGACTACCTGATCGGGGCTGCTCGCGTCGTCCACGATCTTCAGCTGAACCTGGCGTCCGAGGATCCCGCCGTTCGCGTTCACCGAGTCGGCCCAGAGCTCGTACCCCTTCTTCGCGGCGTTCCCGGGGTCGGAGAAGTCTCCCGAGAGCGATAGCGAGATACCGATCACGATCGGCCCACTGGAGGGGGATGCGGACGAGCTCGATCCGCCCTTGCTCGAACATCCGGCGATGAAGAGTCCCACCGTGAGTACCGCCAACGTCGTCCTGATCCTCCCGTGGCGCATGGAACCTTCCTTTCGTCGCCCTTCGCTCATCCGGCACCGAGCGTGCAATCGTTTGCAGGATTCTAGGCAGGGGTCGTTCCCCTGTCAATCGAACTCGGAAGGGCGTCGACCAGGTCAAACAGGTGGGCTCGTCGAACCTCTCACGACGAGCTCGGGGGCGAGCATGATCGTCTCGAGCCGAGCCTGGGGGTCTTCGATGAGCGACAGCAGCATCCGCGAGGCGCGCATGCCGAGTTCGTACTCGTCGACGCGGATGGTGGTGAGCGGAGGACGCAGCCGGTCGACGAAGGGCATGTCGTTGAAACCGACGAGAGACAGCTCATCGGGGCAGGACACCCCCAAACCCTCGGCGGCATCCATGATGCCGAGCGCGATCAGGTCGTTGGCAGCGATGAGGGCGGTCGGGCGCGCGGGGCTGGACAGGAGTGCCTCCGCGGCGATACGGCCGGCCTCGATCGTGAACGAGGTCACCTCGACCGACGGGCCCGGGACAAGTCCCAACGACCGCACCGCGGCGTCGAATCCTGCCGCGCGTCGCGCGCCGGAGGACGTCGCCGCGGGACCGGCGACATGCCCCATCCGGCGATGACCCAGCTCGTAGAGATGATCGACGGCGAGCGCCATGCCCGCTTGGTCGTCCGGGATCACCGCCGCCACGCCTCCGCGATCGATCGTGCGGTTCACGAGGACGAACGGCACGCCGGATGCGATCAGATCTTCGATGACCGAGTCGCGGCGGCGGGCCGACGCCAACAGCAGACCGTCAACCTGCCGCTCGAGCATGACGGCCTGATGCCGGCGTTCCTTCTCCTCGTCGTTGTCCGTGTTCGCAAGGACGAGTGTGTATCCGGCAGCCGCCGCCCCGTCCTCGGCTCCTCGCACCATCGGCGGGAAGAAGGGGTTCGTGATATCGGGAACGACCATCCCGATCGTGAACGATCGGCGCGTCTTGAGACCTCGAGCCATGCCGTTCACGCGATACCCAAGTGCCTCAGCGGCTTCCCGCACTCGGGTCACCGTTTGAGGACTCACCATGGAGAGCGTTCGCTCGTTGAGAGCGCGTGAGGCGGTCGCGGTGTGCACACCCGCCGCCTTCGCGACATCCTTGAGGCTTGGCTTGAGGCTGGGCTGCCGTACCATGTCAACCCATCTTCCCTGCGATCGTCGAGACGATCCTCGCGACCGACGGGATCGTCGCGTCCTCCAGATCATCCGCCGCAGGGAGGGGAACGTGCGGGGTCGTGATCCGGATGATGGAGCCGTCGAGATCGTCGAAGCACTCCTCGGCGACGATCGAAGCGATCTCGCCGCCCCAGCCGCAGAGACGCGGGTTCTCCTCGACGGTGAACAGTCGTCCGGTCTTCCGAACGGATCCGAGGATCGTGTTCGTGTCCAGTGGAACGAGCGATCGGACGTCGATCACCTCGGCGGAGATTCCCTGGGTAGCAAGGTGTTCCGCGGCCTCCAAGCTCCGTGGCACCATGGCGGCCAACGCCACGATCGTGAGGTCGTCCCCGGCTCGAAGCACCCGAGCGGTCCCCAGACGATCGACGAGCTCACCGTCGGGCACGTCGCCTTTCGTCGAGTAGAGCGACTTGTGCTCGAAGACCACGACGGGGTTCGGATCGCGGATCGCCGCCGCGATCAACCCCTTCACGTCTGCCGGAGTCGAAGGCGCCACGACCTTCAAACCCGGCACAGCCATCGCCCAGTTCTCCAAGCTCTGAGAGTGCTGGGCGCCGAACCGTGACCCGCCCCCGTTGGCGGTTCGGATCACGAGTGGGAGCGAGATCTGGCCGTTCGTCATGTAGCTGGTTTTCGCGATCTGATTGGCGATGATGTCCCAGCAGGTCGCGAGGAAGTCGGAGAACATGATCTCGACGATGGGACGCAACCCCGTCATGGCCGCACCCATCGCGACCCCGACGATCGCCTCTTCCGAGATCGGCGTGTCGCGAACGCGTTCGGGGCCGAACCGATCGAGCAGGCCGACGCTCGCCTTGAACGCGCCTCCCGCGTCGGCGACGTCCTCACCCAAGAAGTAGACGGATGGGTCCCGTTCCATCTCCTGCGCGATCGCGGCGGTCACGGCGTCTCGGTACGTCAGTTCCGCCATGCGGATCCCCCGTCGTCCCAGACGTCCGTCTCGATGAGCCGGAGGCTTGGCACGGGCGAAGACTTGGCGATCTCCGTCGCCTCTTCGACCAACCGCGCGACGTGTTCTTCGATCTGGTCGAGTTCCGACACCGCGACGCCTCCGGACTCGAGCGCCGCTCGATAAGTCGATAGGGGATCGCGAGCCAGCCATTCCTTCACCTCAGACTCCGGCCGGTACTTGGCCGGGTCGGCGCGCGAGTGCCCCCCGTGGCGATAGGTGACCGCTTCGACCAGCGAGGGACCCTCGCCAGCCCGTGCGCGTCCGATGGTGCTCGCCGCGGTCCCGAACATCTCTTCCGCATCGTTCCCGTCAACGAGGATCCGCTCGAGCCCGTAGGCGGCCGCGCGGTCCGCGGCCGGGTGCGCAACGGCCGTGACGGCGGCGATCGGTGTGTACTCCATATAGAGGTTGTTCTCGCAGACGAACACCACCGGCAGCTTCCACACGGCGGCCAGATTCAGCGCCTCGTGGAACGCACCGATGTTCGTGGCGCCGTCGCCGAAGAAGCAGACACTCACCTGGCCCGAGCCACGGACCTGCGCGGACCAGGCCGCCCCGGCGGCGATCGGAAGATGCGCGCCCACGATCGCGTAGGACCCCATGACGCCGTGGTCCACGCTCGTGAGGTGCATCGATCCGCCCTTGCCCGCCATGAGGCCGCCCTCACGACCGAGCAACTCCGCCATCACGGGCGCCATGGGCACGCCGCGCGCCAGCGTGTGCGCATGGCCGCGATACGTGCAGAAGGTGTAGTCGTCGTCACGCATCGCGAGTGCGAACCCCGCGGCGATCGCCTCCTGCCCGAGGGAGAGATGGCTCGTCCCCTTCACGAGGTTCTGCAGGAAGAGGTCGTAGGCCCGCTTCTCGAACGAACGGATCTCGAACATCGAGCGGTAGAGGGCGAGCCGGGTTGCGGGGTCGATCCCGTTCGTCCCGCCGTGGATCGTTTCGGCCGTCACGGGGCACTCAATATCGGTTCGTCACGACGAGCTCTTCGGCGGGGAACAGCGTGAGCAGCTGCGGGCCGTCCGGCGTGATCACGATCTCCTCTTCGATCCGTGCCGCAGAGTGCCCATCGTCTGCGGGGCAGTATGTCTCCAAGGCGAAGACCATCCCCTCCTTGAGCTCGACGGGCTGATCCAGCGAGTTCAACCGGCTGATGATCGGGCGCTCGTGCAACGCCAAGCCCAGTCCGTGTCCGAACTGTAAGCCGAAGGCCTCCATCTCGTCGGCGAACCCGAAATCCGTCGCATCGGGCCACAGGCGCGCGATCTGATCGGTGGAGACACCCGGCTTCACGAGCGCGATCGCGACGTCCATCCACTCACGTGCCTGCTTGTACGCGTCGCGCTGGCTCTGCGTGGCACGCCCGACGCAGAACGTCCGGTAGTAGCACGTCCGGTACCCGTTGAACGAATGGATGATGTCGAAGTACGCCTGTTCACCCGGCCGGATCATCCGGTCGGAGAAGATGTGCGGATGCGGGCTGCATCGCTCCCCCGAGATCGCGTTCACGCCTTCGACGTCGTCGGATCCCATCCGGTAGAGCAGGTCGTTGACCAGCGCGACGATCTCGTTCTCCCTGACCCCCGGCTTCAGGGCCTCGTAGACACTCTGGTAGACGCCGTCGACCATGGAGGCCGCAGTGGAAAGCAACAGGATCTCGTCGGCCGACTTGATCTCGCGCGCGTCGAGCATGGTCTGTTGGCCGTCGCGGACGTCGATGCCCAGCCGCTGAAGCTCGAAGACCATCGGCATCTCGGAGATGTCGAGCCCGAGTGGCTCGCGGCTCACGCCGGCTTGGTCCAGGACCTCCTTCACCTCTCGTGCGGCACGCGCGAAGAACCCGGCCTCGGGTGCGATCGCTCCGCGCAATCCCGTCATCCCGGCGCGCGAGTTCTCCTGCAGGAGCCAGGGGGAATGCAGACGATGTGCCTTCGCGGCCGAGCCGAAGTCCCACAGGACGGGCTCCCCTCCACGCGGAAGCACGGCGAAACGCATCAACTTGTCGCGTGCCCATTCTCCGATGTTGGTGCTCGTGATGTAGCGGATGTTGTTCATGTCGAAGCACAGGAGGGCGCCGAGCTCCGAGCGTTCGAGCGCGGCCCGCGCGCTCGCCAACCGGTGCGTGCGCAGACGATCGAAGTTCACGCGCTCTTCGAAGTCCACATTCATGGTTCCCGGCGCGGGTATCGAGGTCTGTGCGAACTCCGTCATCGGGTTCCTCCAAGGGCCTGCCGAGCGAGGTCGTCGACGGGAGACAGCCCATCGTCAACCTCGACGTTCTCGGGCACGAGCGTGAGTCCGGATGCGCGCGCTTCGAGCTCGATCAGCGAAGCGAAGTCTTGGTCCCCGAACCCGTCGTCGATGAGCCTCGTCAGGATCTCGTGGACGGTCGTCGTCACGGGGAGCGAAACCTCGAGCCGGCGCGCGGCGTCGAGCCCGAGCTCCAGATCTTTGCGAAGCAGATGACCGGTGAACGTCGGCGTGAAATCCAGATTGACGAACGCGGCGGTCTTGTACCGGGAGAACACGGAACCCATCACGCTGTCGTTGATGAACGACAACAGGTCGGCACGAGCGACGCCTCCGCGCTCGGCCAGCACCGTGATCTCTGCGAGCGACTGCGCGACGATCCCCAGGAGCAGGTTGTGACAGATCTTCACGAGTCGTGCCGTCTCGCCGTCGCCGACGTAGGTAACGGATCGGCCGAGGAGCTCCAGATAGGGAAGCGCCGCTTCGAACCCGTCGCGTGGACCCGATGCGACGAAGGTGAGCCTCCCGGCCCGAGCGACCTTCGGGTTGCCACTGACCGGCGCAGCGAGCATCTGCGTCCCCACCGCTTCCGCTCGACGACGGACCTCCCCGGCACCCTCGACCGACACGGTTGAGCAATCGACCAGCAGACCCGGAGCGGTTCCTGCGCGCGACAGAACGCCATCGGGTCCCCCGGTCACGGCGAGGAGGTCGTCGGAGGACGACACCATGGTGAGGACGATCTCGCGATCCGATAGCTCGGCGGGCGTGTCGACGAGCGTCGCACCCAGCGCCTCCAGCGGCTCAGCCTTCGCGCGGGTCCGGTTGTAGACCGCCACGTTGCAGCCTGCACGGAGCAGACGCTCGATCAATACCGAGCCCATGCGGCCTGCGCCGATCCAGCCGAGTCTCTTGGTGTTGCCTACGTCGCGATCGGGCACGGGACCTCCCGGTCACCTCTGTCGGGGTGCCATCTGAGGCGGATCTTGTCCTGCAAACGATTGCAGCCCGCCCGAAGACTGTCAACTTCCGACGCCAGCCGAACGGCTGCTACCGTGAGGAGGGAGGCTCGCGATGGAATACCGAACGCTCGGTGGCACCGGTGTCCAGGTGAGCGCCCTGTGCCTCGGCACGATGATGTTCGGTCCCTGGGGCAACGACGACGCGGAGGACTGCGTTCGCGCCATCCATCGCGCGATCGATGGTGGGATCAACTTCGTGGACACCGCCGACATGTACTCGGATGGTCGCTCGGAAGAGATCGTCGGCCGGGCGCTCAAGGGTTCCAGACGTGATGAGGTCGTGCTTGCGACGAAGTTCCATCAGCCGATGGGTCCCGGTCCGAACCAGCGCGGCAACTCGCGCGTGTGGATCATGCGGGCCGTCGAGGACAGCCTTCGCCGTCTGGGTACGGACCACATCGACCTCTATCAGGCGCACCGCCCTGAAGGCGATACCGACATCGAGGAAACGCTCTCGGCCCTCACCGATCTGCAGCGCCAAGGCAAGATCCGCCATCTTGGCTCGTCGACCTTCCCCGGCTGGCAGATGGTGCAGGCGCAGTGGGTCGCGGAACGACGCGGCCTGTCGCGGTTCCGCAGCGAGCAACCGCCGTACTCGATCTTCGTTCGCCACATCGAACACGACGTGCTGCCGGTGGCACAGGCTTACGGTATGGGAGTGCTGGTATGGAGCCCCCTAGCCAGAGGCTGGCTGACCGGTCGGTACCGACGGGAGAGCTTCGATGACTCGCCGAAGGGGCGTGCGACACGCGGGAAGGAACGTAGCCCTTACCTCGCGGCGCAGTTCGACCTGTCTCGCCCGGAGATCCAGCGCAAGCTCGATCTGGTCGAAGGACTGGGGAAGATCGCAGCCGACGCGGGCATCTCCATGACGCACATGGCCTTCGCGTTCACGTTGGCACACCCCGCCGTGACGTCGGCCATCGTCGGACCTCGCACGATCGAGCAGCTCGACGATCTGCTCGCCGGCGCGGACATCCGCCTGGACCATTCGACGCTCGACGCGATCGACGGGCTGGTCCCGCCGGGAACCACCGTGGATGAGAACGACCGCGGGTTCTCGCCCTGGTGGTTCGAACCTTCCGCGATGCGACGACCTCCGATACCGGGGCCGGCGTGACGCGGGAGGAGCGCAAGGCTCCGCCCCCTCGTCCCCCGTGCCCCCTCTGCGGCTCCTCGCACACGCAGCCGTTCCCCCACGCGGGACCGGCCGCACGCGTGAACATGCAATGCACGGATTGCGGCCACCTGTTCCACGCGAAGATCATCCGTTCCTAGAGGCTGGTTCTTCGGACGCGATCCTCTCGCCGGCCTGAGGCGGCCCCGCTCGTGGATGGCGTTGGGCCCGGATCAACGATCCCCTGCGAAAGAGGTGAACCCGGGGAGTGCACCGGTCTAGCGGGTGGGCCGCACTCGGAGTAGGCTCCCCCGCAACCGAAACCGGTCCGCAAGGAAGGGGCGCCCTTGCCACACGTCAATCCTGGTGACACCGCTTGGGTGCTGGCCAGCACCGCACTCGTGCTCTTCATGACGCCGGGTCTGGCGTTCTTCTACGGGGGAATGGTCAGGACCAAGAACGTCCTCGGAATGCTCATGCAGAACTACGTGGTGATGGGGATCGTCGGCGTCCTCTGGGTGTGGGTGACCTACAGCTTGGCCTTCGGCCCCGACTGGGGTGGGCACGGACTCATCGGCACTCTGCACTTCGTCGGCCTGGCCCACGTCGACACCCAAGCCGTGCCTGGCTACGCGGGGTCGCTGGCGCAGAGCATCCCGCCGCTCGTGTTCGTCATCTTCCAGATGATGTTCGCCGTGATCACCGTCGGACTCATCACCGGATCATCGGCGGATCGGTTGAAGTTCCGGTCGTTCGTCGTATTCGCCATCGCCTGGTCGGTCGTGGTGTACGCACCGGTCGCTCACTGGGTATTCTCGCCCACAGGCTGGCTCGCAAGACGCGGAGCGGAAGACTTCGCGGGGGGCACGGTCGTTCACGTCAATGCCGCGATGGGGGGCCTTGCGCTGGCCCTGCTCGCAGGCCGTCGCGAAGGCTGGCCGACGAGGAAGATGGAGCCGCACAATGTGCCGTTCGTCTTGCTCGGTGCGGGCATCCTATGGTTCGGCTGGTTCGGCTTCAACGCCGGCTCCGCACTGGCGGCGAACAATCTGTCGGCACACGCGTTCGTCAATACCAACACCGCAGCAGCCGTAGCGCTACTGGCCTGGATCGTGGTCGAGAAGCTGCGGAATGGAAGGTCGACAACCATCGGAGCAGCGTCTGGAGCGGTTGCCGGTCTGGTCGCCATCACGCCGGCGTGCGGCTTCGTCAACCTGCTCGGAGCCACTGCCATCGGCATCGCAGCCGGTGTGTTCTGCTGTTTGGCGGTCAGCGTGAAGTTCAAGCTCAAGGCGGACGACTCGCTCGACGTGCTCGCCGTCCACTTCGTGGGCGGGTTGGCGGGAGCCCTCCTCATCGGATTGTTCGGGACGGCGGCGATCGGTGGCAACGATGGCCTGCTCTACGGTGGCAGCGCCGGCTTGCTTGGTAGCCAAGCTCTGGCTGTGGCCGTCGTAGCCGCGTATTCGTTCGCCGCTTCGGCGCTCATCGCCCTGGCGATCAAGAGGACTATCGGTCTGCGAGTGGACGACGAGAGCGAGGAAGTCGGTCTCGACATCAGCCAGCACGGGGAGAGGGCCTACGACTCCGGTTCCGCTTGAGCAGCCTTCGTCGATCGGCGCTCCCCGGTGAGCAGCGCTTCCCGAAACCGGACGACACCCCGACTCCAGGTCGGCGTGCAGCTTCCAGAGGTCGAACGAGAGGTTCGTTGGCCTGAGTACGTCGCCATGGCTCGCGCGGCCGAGGACGCCGGGTTCGACTCGGTGTGGGTGGGTGACCACCTCCTGTATCGAGACGACGGTCGGCCAGAGCGTGGGCCGTGGGAAGCCTGGACCCTCCTGGCTGGCCTTGCGGCGGTGACCGAGCGCGTTCGGTTGGGGCCGCTGGTCGCGTGCGCGAGCTTCCACCAACCGGCCATGCTCGCGAAGATGGCCGCGACCGTCGACGAGGTGAGCACCGGACGTCTCGTCCTCGGTCTCGGGGCGGGGTGGAACCAGGGAGAGTTCGATGCGTTCGGTGTTCCGTTCGACCATCGTGCTTCGCGGTTCGAGGAATCGTTCGAGGTGATCCGCCGGCTGCTCGCCGGAGAGCGCGTCACGTTCCACGGACGGTACTGCAACGTGAACGACGCCGTGCTGCTCCCGGCGCCCGCGCGCCGGCCGGCGCTGATGATCGGGAGCGGTGGCCCTCGCGTGCTGTCGATCGCGCTCCCCCATGTCGACATCTGGAACACGTGGTTCGATTGGTACGGCAACAGCCCCGAGGGGTTCGCCTCTCGCAACGCCGAGATCGACGCCGCCGCGGCCCGGGCCGGCAGGGCTCCCCACGAGATCGAGCGCAGCGCGTGCGTGCGCGTGGTTTTGGATCGCTTGGCCGAGGAGCGCCCAGTCAACGACGACATCCCACCGCTCGAGGGGTCGATGGAGCAGATCGCGACGGGCCTGCGCGAGATGAGCGCGGCGGGCGCCGATGAGACCATCCTGGTCGTTACGCCCATCACGGAGGACTCCATCCGCCGATTAGGCGGAGCGATCGCGCTGCTCGGCTAGGCGCGATCCTCGTCGTGGCGGCGCCGTCTGCCGAGTACCACGAACCCGCCCACGAGGACGGCACCGGCCGCTACGAGCACGATCCACACGGTGGCGGACGCGCCCTTCGAGGCGGCGGAGCTGCTCGACGAGCCAACGACCGGCCGGATGCTGATGAATGAGAACGGGCCGTAGGTCGCAAGGGCGTCCCCTTTGACCGTCGCCGTGTCCGCCGGCTGTGGCGTGAACCCCGTGACATGGTCGGACCGGTAGCCCTCCAACGTCTGGTTGTAGTACAGGGTCACGTACGGTTCGTCGTCGTACAGGATCGACTGCATCTGATGGACGATGGCAGTCCGCTCCGCGGGGTCGGTGGTTCGCGACTGCTTGGCGAACAGCGCATCGTACTTCGGGTTGCAGTAGTAGCTATCGCTGTTCTTGTAGACCCCAGGTGCCGGCGGACGTTGATCGCACGCGAAGACGTCCAAGATGTAGTTCGGGTCGGGGTTCGGGAACCAGTCCCAATCGAATAGGTCGTAGGTCCCGGCCTCGACCTGCTTCTCGAGGGCACCGTCGCTGAACGACGAGACGTCGATCTTGATACCGATCTCGGCGAGCCAGTCCTTCACGAACGGCGCCGTCTCGATCGTGTTCTGGTCCTTGTTCCGGGTGTAGTAGCGGAACTCGAGCGGCTTGCCGTTGAACGGGTCGATCCGGACGCCGTCCGAGCCCATCGTGTACCCGGCCGCGTCGAGCGAGGCGTTCGCGGCGTCGATGTCGAACGGCAGCGTCTGCTCGGGTGTCGGGTTCCAATCACCGGTGGTCGCCCCAGGCTGGACGGGCGAGTCGGCCGGGATGCCGTAGCCCAGCAGCACCTTGTCGACGATCGTCTGATCGTCTACCGCCTGTCGGATCGCGCGCCGGACCACCGGGTCCGTCAGCGCGTGTGCGCCGTCGCCGTGGGGCGTGAACCCCCCCGCGGGGTTCGTCTGGTAGGCGGAGCCAGTGTTGATCCCGATCTCCTCGAACCTGGGGAGCAGCCCTCCCCGCACGCTGACGTGTGGCTTGCCCCGCAACGTATTCAGGATGTTCCCGGAGTTGAAGAAGCCGAAGTCGATCTCGCCGTTCTGAAGCGCCGCAGCCTCCGCGTCCTCGTTGTTGTAGATCAGGTAGACGATCTTGTCGTAGGTCGGCGTAAGCCCGGCCGCGAGGCCCCAATAGTGCGGGTTCTTCTCCAGCGTGACCGACTGTCCTTGCTTGTAGTCCGTGATGATGTAAGGCCCCGACCCCACGGAGGGAACGTTCGCCAAGCCTTTCGCGCCTTTGGGATCGTCCTCGTACTTGCCCCAGATGTGCTCGGGGAGGATGTAGTCGTACATGAACACCGTCGCGCCCGAGTAGACCGATGTCGGGTGCGTCGTCGTCATGACGAAGGTCGTATCGTCGGTCGCTGTCGCCTTGTCCATCAGCGCGAGGTCCGAGATGTAGTTCGCGATCTCGTACTTCTTGTAGAAGTTCAGCGTCCAGGCGACGTCGTTCGCCGTGAATGGTTGACCGTCGGACCACTCCATCCCCGAGCGCATGTGGTACGTGAACGTCATCCCATCGCTACTGGTGTCGACGCTCGTGACGATCGAGTGCTGGAGATCGGGAGAGAAGTCCTTTGCACTGAACTCGATCGGCAGGTTGTAGTTGATCGCCCAGAACGTGTAGTCGGTGCCCTCGTAGCCAACGAGCGGGTTGAGCGAGCTGGGTTCCGACGTATCGGCGAACGTGAAGACCGTCGGTGCGGCCGCTGGAGTCGCGGTCTGGGCCACCGCCCCGCCTGCGATAGCCACGATCATGCCGCCGGCCAATACCGCCGCGAACCCACGCCTCACGCTCGTCACGGGTGAGACGCTAGCATCATCAGACATGGAAGCGGGAGCCAGCGCATTCGATGGGGACGGCGCCTGGTTGAAGGCCGCGCTGCATACGCACACGTCCGCGAGCGACGGTGAGCTGACCCCCGAGGCCGTTGCAGCGCACCACGAATGGGCCGGGTTCGACGTGCTAGCGATCACGGATCACTGGACGCTGACGTCGATCCCGTCCACGGAGCATCTGCTGGTCATCACCGGCGCCGAGCTCGCGGTCGATCCGCTCGCGGAGGGGCGGTACACCGAGATCCTCGCGATCGGGATCGAGGAGCTCCCCGAGGACCCCGGAGGCGATCGAACCTATTGGGAGCGGCTCGACAACTACGACTTCCGGACGTTCCCGGACCTCACGACGGCGGCCTCGTTCATCGGCGCACAGGGCGGCGCGGCGTTCGTCGCGCACCCGTACTGGAGCGGGCTGCCGCCCGAGGTGATCAAGAGCGCCACGGGGTTGACCGGTCTCGAGCTCTTCAACGCGAGCGCGGAACGGGAGTGCGGTCGCGGAGACTCATCCTACATCTGGGACCTGGCGCTCGAGGCCGGCATGGCGTTGTCGGCGATCGCGACCGACGACAGTCACTACCCGCTGTTCGACATCGGCGACGCGTGGACGATGGTGCACGCGGAGGATCGCTCGCGCGAGGCGGTGTTGTCGGCTCTGCGAGCAGGGCGCACCTACGCATCGAACGGCCCGACACTTCACGACGTCCGACGCGAGAGCAACGAGATCGAGGTGCGCTGCAGCCCGTGCACATCCGTAGCGCTCCACTCTCGGTTCCAGGAAGGGTGGGCCGTGCGGGCCGACCACCGCGGGCGTCAGGAAGGCGGACGGATCCTCGAGCGCGACGATCGGGGGGCGGTGATCGCCGCTCGGTTCCGGCCCGAAGTGGCCGGCCTGGAATTCGTGCGCGTGGTGGTGACCGACGCCGAGGGTCGGAAGGCCTGGACGAATCCCGTTTGAAGAGCCCGTTCTCCTCAGCACGCAACCTCCATGGGCCCCGACGCGTTGGCATAGGTGAAGGGTCGTACACTCGCCCTTCCCGACCGGAGGCGGTGGATCCCACGCAACGAGCATCTCGTTCGATCGCGAGCGCGTTCCTGGCGCTCGCGATCTCGGCGACGCTGCTCGGCACCGTGCCGGCCCACGCGGCCGGCATGGCTGGTGCAGCCCACCGGCCCAGCGCTGGACCGCACCCCCAGCCTCCGGACTCCCTCCCGGGCATCGACGTCTCGCACTATCAGAACCTGATCGACTGGACGCAGGTCGCCGCCTCCGGGATCCGGTTCGCGTTCGCGAAGGCGTCGGAGGGCACCGGCTACGTCGACCCCACCTACGCGACCAACCGCGCCGGCGCAGCGGCGAACGGCATCGCGTTCGGGGCATACCACTTCGCTCGACCTGATCTGCACCCGAACGGCGCGATCACCGAGGCCGACCACTTCGTCGACTCGGCGCAGGTGATCCCCGGCGACCTGCTTCCCGTGCTCGACATCGAACGCTCGGGCAGCCTCACGCAGGAGGCGCTCACGCAATGGATCCTCGATTGGCTCGGCGAGGTGACCGCGCGGACCGGGGTGATGCCGATGGTGTACACGAGCCCGATCGGTTGGAACAACCGGACGGGCGACACCACGGCGATCGCCGACGCTGGATACACCGTGCTTTGGGTCGCGCATTGGAACGTCGACGCGCCCACCGTTCCCGGGAACGACTGGGAGGGTCACGGGTGGGCGTTCTGGCAATACAGCGACTGCGGCCACGTGCCGGGCGTCGGCGGCTGCGTCGACAGCGATTGGTTCAACGGGTTGGATCTCCAGCCGGCCACGATCCCCTCGCCCGATACGATCGCGCCCGTCGCCTCGGTCGTCGTGCCGACCGGGGTCCAGGACCCGATCACCGTTTCGTTCAGCGAGATCGTCCACGGGGTGACCTCCGACAACGTCGCGCTACGAACGGCGGACACCGCCGTGGCCGTGCCGGCCTCGCTCACCTGCCGTTCGCAGACCGGCAAGCAGGTGGACTGTCTGACCGGGAAACCCGTGATGGCGGTGATCGAGCCGCTCGATCCGCTCGTCCCCGGCGAGAGCTATGCGGTCGTCGTGAACCCGGCGGGCGTCGCCCCCGTGGTCGATCGCAGCGGCAACCAGGCGACCCCCTTGGAGCAGGGCTTCGCTCCATCGACCCAGGTGGAGGAGAACAGTCCAGCGGTCCGGTACACCTGGCGAAACGTACCGGCGCCCGCCGCGTACGGCCGGTCCTATGTGGAGCAGAACGCCGCGGGCGCCACGGCCTCGTATGCGTTCGCGGGGCGAACGGTCACATGGTTCACGGTGATCGGTCCGGCTCAAGGGCAGGCGAGCGTCTGGATCGACGGGCGCCTCCGGGGCGTCTTCAACGGATACGCGTCGTCGGTCGCGCTCCGGGTGCCTCGCACCTTCCACGGGCTCGCACCGGGCGAGCACACGATCACGGTGCATGTGCTCGGGAAGAAGGGCTCGACCGCGGGGACCGACGCGCAGGTCGCGATCGATGCGTTCGGGGCGGCAGGACACACCGTCTGGACCCCTCCGCTCGTCGCCTCATGGGGGCGGCGGCGGGCCATCGGAGCGTCGGGAGGCAGCGTGACGGTGAGCGATCTGCCCAGATCCGATGCGTCGCTCGACTTCTTCGGGACCGGCGTGCAGTGGCACACGATCGGCGGACCGGATCAAGGGCGCGCGCAGATCTTCGTGGACGGGGCCCCCGTGAAGACGGTGGACGGCTATGGCGCCGCAACGACCACCGTCCTGCGTTCGATACGGGGGCTCGCGCTCGGTCTGCACAAGCTGCGGATCGTCGTTCTCGGTGAAGCGCGACCCGCTGCATCGGGCGCGAACGTCGCGATCGACGGCTTCACGGTCCTGCCCTAGGACCCCGCCGTCGCCGGGGCGAGATCTCGACGGCGCCTTCGCCGCCACCCCTGAGCTCGCGCGTAAGCTAGGGCTCCATGATCCATCCCGATGTTCGATCGAACGCCGTCCCGCCGGAGGACATGTTGCGCGAGTTGGAGCCCGCGCTGCGCCTCGGGCTCGAACGGCACCTCGCGCAGGCCACGGAGTGGTTCCCACACGAGTACGTGCCGTACGAGGTCGGACGCAACTACGTGGAAGAGCCGTGGGAGTCCACCGACAGCGACCTGAGCGAGATCTCGCGGATGGCGCTCGAGGTGAACCTCCTCACCGAGGACAACCTCCCCTATTACCACCTGGCTCTCTGGGAGACGTTCGGCAGCGAGGGCGCGTGGGGCGAGTGGGTTCGCCGATGGACGGCAGAGGAAGGCCGGCACGCGATCGTCTTGCGTGACTACCTGACGGTCACCCGCGGCGTGGACCCGATCGCGCTCGAGCGTGGTCGGATGGAGATGGTCGCGCGCGGCTACTACCCGGATGGGGAGGGCGGATTCTTCGTCGACCCACTGGACGGTCTGGTCTACACGTCATTGCAGGAGCTCGCGACCCGGATCGCCCACCGCAACACCGGCGCATACACCGACGATCCGCTGATCGAGAAGCTGACGGCGCGCATCGCGATCGACGAGAACCTCCACTACGTCTTCTACCGGGAGCTCGCCAAGGCGGCGCTCGAGATCGACCCCTCCGCGATGGTGACGGCGATCAACCGCCAGGTCGTGGGCTTCCAGATGCCGGGGATCCAGATGCCCGAGTTCAAGGCGAAGGCGATCCAGATGGCGAAGGCCGGCATCTACGATCTTCGCATCCACCACGACCAGGTCGTGCTTCCGGTGTTGTTCAAGCACTGGAAGATCGATCAACTGACCGGCCTGAACGACGCGGCCGAAGAAGCGCGGGAGGGCATCACGAACTATCTGGCGATGCTCGATGCAACCGCCAAGATCTACGAAGACAAGCGCGCCGCCGCAGCCACGCCCTGATCCGCGGAGAGCGGCGGTTCTTGTTTAGAGTGAAGCCGTGGCCGACCCTCGGATGGACATGACCAAGGCTCGGGCGCCCGACTCACTCGAGGCGCCACCCCCCATCTTCAGCTTGGAGGACGCCGAGCGGATCGCCGCCGAGATCTTCGGCATCACGGGCACCGCATCGTCACTCGTCAGCGAACGGGACCAGAACGTCAAGATCATGGCAAGCGACGGGCGTGGGTTCGTGCTGAAGATCGGGAATCCGGCAGATGACCCGGGTGTCATCGATATGCAGAGCCAGGCGCTGCTGCACGTGGCGGACACCGACCCGACGCTCCCGGTGATGCGGTTGGTGCCGAGCGTCGGTGGCGACCATCAGGTGGATGTTCTTGGGTCCGATGGACGTTCGCACATCGCGAGGCTCGTGACGCTTCTTCCCGGTCGCATCATGGAGCCCGATGAGCTCCGACTGGACACGCTCTACTCCTTCGGCGCTACCTGCGCGCGGCTGGGACGCGCCCTCCGTGGCTTCTTCCACCCAGCTGCCGGACATCCGTTGCTCTGGAACGTGAAGTACGCGCTCGACCTGCGACCCTTGATCGGAAACATCCCGGATCCGGGACACCGAGCGATCGTGGAGAGCGTGCTGGACCGGTTCGAGGAGCACGTGGACCCGGTCTTCGGCGACCTACGAGCGCAGGTGATCCACAACGACCTGACACCCGACAACTGCCTGTTCGACGTCGATCAGCGCGTCAGCGGCATCATCGATTTCGGGGACATGGCGCATTCGGCGCTCGTCTGCGACTTCGTGTCGACCGTCGAGGCGCTGATGGGAGAGCGACCGGATCATTTCGAAGTCCTCGAGGCGACCGCGGCAGGGTTCTGCTCGATCACGCCGTTCCTCGACGAAGAGATCGCCGTGCTCCCCGACCTGTTGTTGGCGCGATGGGCGACCACCGCGGTGATCTCGGCGTGGCGTGTCCTGAGCTACCCGGAGAACGCCGATTACATCACAGGGTGGGACGCCGGCGTGTGGGCCATGCTCGATGCCTTCAACGAGATGGGCTCCGCCGGATTCCAGCGGAAGATCCGTGAGTCGGTCCACGCCGCGCGTTGGTCGAGCCGCACGTCGCCGCTCGCGAACGCTCCGATCGCGGAACTGACGGAACGCCGGCGCCGCCTGCTCGGATCGGCGCTCTCACCGCCCACCTACGACCGTCCGCTCCATCTGGTGCGCGGGCGCGGCGTCTGGCTCTACGACACCGATGGTCGCGCGTACCTGGACTGCTACAACAACGTGCCGGTCGTCGGACACTCGCATCCGTTTGTGGTTGACGCGATCGCGCGACAGGCCGCGACGCTCAACACCAACGCGCGCTACCTCCACGGATCTGCGCTGGAGCTCGCGGAGAGGCTCACCGCGACCATGCCCGAGGGGCTCGACACGGTCATGTTCGTGAACTCCGGAAGCGAGGCGAACGATCTGGCGTGGCGGTTGGCCACGACGGTCACCGGTGGCACCGGCGGCGTGGTCACGGCGTTCGCGTACCACGGTGTCACCACGGCGATCTCGGATCTCTCGCCCGAGGAGTTCCGGGAGGCGTCGGGGCCGCCGCACATGGAAACGGTGCCAGCGCCAGATGGTTATCGCGGGCGACACCGTCGGGAGGAGAACGACTGGGCGCTCCGGTACGCCGAGCACGTCGACGACGCGATCGAGGCGCTGTCCGGCCGTGGGGTCCGGCCCGCCGCGCTCTTCGTGGACTCGGGCTTCACGAGCGACGGGATCCTGACCCCCCCGCCGTCGTACCTGCAGGACGCCGTTCGACGCTTCAGGGACGCGGGCGGGCTGTTCGTGGCCGACGAGGTCCAGTCGGGCTTCGGCCGCCCCGGTTCGCACCTGTGGGGGTTCGACGTGCACGGCGTGATCCCCGACGTCGTGACGCTCGGCAAACCCATGGGGAACGGTCATCCGGTAGCCGCCGTCGTGACCCGCGCCGACATCGTCGATCGCTTCGCCCGCCAGACCGAATGGTTCAGCACGTTCGGCGGCAACCCGGTGGCGTGCGAGGCGGGTCTGGCGGTTCTGGACGTGATCGAGCAAGAGCTCGTGCAGGCGAACGCCGCGGATGTGGGGGCGTGGGTGCGCGGCGCGCTCGAGGAGATGATGACGCGTCACGAGATGATCGGCGAGGTCCGTTCCCTCGGATTGCTGATCGGGGTCGAGCTCGTCAGGGACCGCAGCTCGCGCGAGCCCGCGGTCGACCTGGCCCATGCCGTGCTGAACGCGATGCGCGACCGGGGTGTGTTGGTCGGCACGACCGGACCGCTCTCGAACACGCTGAAGATCCGTCCACCGCTGGTGATCACCCGCGAAGAAGCCGGCGTGCTGATCCAGACGCTCGACGACGCACTGGGGGATCTCGAGACGCTCGTCTGAGATGTCGACATCGCGGCTCCTCGTTCGTCGTGAGGGGTGACAGGGTCAGGTGGACTCCGTCACCGAGGAGGACGAGATGAGCGGTCGGGCGAAGGCGCAGCTGAGCATCCTGGTGAACCGCAAGCCGGACGAGGTGTTCGCCTACCTGAGCGACGTCCGCAAACATGCGGAGTGGTCGCCGAAGGCGTATCGCGTGGAGGGCGTCGATGGACCCCTGGAGATGGGCAGCATGTTCACGTCGTACGGATGGGTGCCGAAGGACGCGGATCACCGCAACGACGTCGAGGTGACTGCGTTCGACCCACCCCGGCGGATCGAGTTCACCGGGCGTGAAAAGGGCGAGGACTTCCTGAACACGTACGTCCTCACCCCTCAAGGAGACGCGACGAGGATCAACCGGACCATCGACATGCCGAAGCCGGATGGAGTGGGGGGCGCGCTGTTCCCGCTGATCCTCGGCGGCTTCATCAAGCCCGCAACGAACAAGGGCATGAAGATGCTGAAGGCGAAGCTCGAGAGCGGCGCCTAGTCACGCGCAGAACGACGCCCGCACCGGGTCCCGGGACGTTCGCCGTCCCGGGACCTACGCGTATGTTCCTCAGGCGACGATGCGGATCGTGCCGCTCATCGACGGGCCGTGCACCAGGCACACGAAGTGGTAGACGCCGGGCTTGCGCGCCTCGAACGCATGCTTCATGGACCCCACGACCAACCCGGAATTCACGAACGCCGTCGGGTTCCGCAGGACGTTCGACTTCGTCGGCAGGAACGCCTTCGGGTTGAGAACGATCTCGAACTTCGACGGATCCGAACAATCGGCGGGCGACGTCGCCGGGGTATCCGGTCCCGTCACCTCACACACCGTTTGGATGAACGGCGTCGTGTTCACGGCCTTCTTCGGGAAAGTCCCGGTGTGGATCTCGCCGGTGCCGTACAGCTTGATCCGATCCCCCACGTGGGCGACGATCGGGTTGTCGGGGTACTCGTTCGCCGACACTCCGTTGGAGAAACCGCCGGCCGAGACCTTGATGATCGACCTCGCCGCGGTGTGGACGACGTGGACAGTCTGGGCCTGATGGTCCGCCTTCGCGCCGTCCACCGTCGCCGCCTGCGTCTCTTCCTGCGCCGCCGTCGCAGCCACTTCCTGCGGGCTCGGCACAGATGTAGCGTCGGCAACGACGTTCAGTTGCACCTCCATGCCCGGATGCAGCAGGCAGAGGAAGGCATAGCTACCGACGGGAGCCGCGATCGTCACGGCGAAGGACGGCTGGGCCGACGGATCCCCGAAGTGGAAGCCGCTGTTGACCACACTCGTTCCGTCGAACGAACACGGGTTGACCACCGTCCCGCACGTGGGATCGGAGGGAGCCACCTCCTTCGGGTTCTCCACCAGCTCATGGTCGTCCCCGCCGGTCTGCGAATCGGGGATCGGGCTTTCGTACGCTCCACCGTGTCCTTGATTGACCTGTCGCCAATGGGCGGGGCTCGCGTCACCCACGAGCGTCGCGGTGTGCGGGGTGCCGACGCCGCCCCACGCGAAGTTCAGCACGTCACCCTGATGGACCGAGAGCGCGGATCCGGGGAAGAACCGCAGGAACGCCCATGGCTCGCTGTTCGGGGCGATGTTGTCGAGCTGTACCCGGTAGCTCTGGCTCCCCGCCTCGGCCATCGGGACGAAGGCGACGACCGTCCCGATCGCCACCAGGGCAACAACGACCGAACGAAACACACGTGATCCCATTCGCTTCTCCCTCCCGTTCGCCAGCCGGTTCGACCCACCAAGAGCGCGCCACGCCGCCCCGGAGATCGAGGTGCAACGCTATGCGCTCAGGCCACTCGCTTGCAAGTCCAATGGATCGGGCGCTGTCGGGAATAGCCGGTACGGTCATCGCGGTTCCGATGCGAGGAGGAGGATCCATGCCTGCCATCACCGTCGACGACATCACAACGCTCCGACGCTTGCCGCCGGTGGACGAACGAACCACCCAACGGCGTGTCCGATCGGTCACCACGGCTCCCAGCGGTTTCGAGGGCGAGGGATTCCCGGTTCGTCGGGCGTTCGCCGGCGTCGACCTGGCCGAGCTCGACCCGTTCGTCCACATGGATCAGATGGGTGAGGTGGAGTACGCACCCGGGGAGCCCAAGGGAACCCCCTGGCATCCGCACCGCGGCTTCGAGACCGTCACGTACATGATCGACG
>JBOGVK010000112.1:0-8339 GCA_050692375.1 Actinomycetota bacterium | reverse complement strand
CGATCTTGCGCGTGGCGCGATCGATGACGAGCTTCACCATGCCGTTGTCGTCCCCCAGGATCTGGGCCCGCGCGTTGTCGCGGAAGAAGGCACGGCCCGACACCGCGTCCACGCCGCGCTCCACCGCCTCCTGGTGGCCCAGGCCCACGCAGCTCACCTCCGGGATCGTGTAGACGCCGTAGGGGAGCAGCTCCGAGACCTGCCGCTTGTACGTGAAGCCGAACGCGTGGCACACGGCGACGCGAGCTTGCTCCATGGAAACGCTCGCCAGTGCGGGGAAGCCGACCACGTCGCCCGCTGCGTACACGCCCGGGACCGCGGTGCGGAAGTCCTCATCGACCTCGACGTATCCGCGCGGGTCGACGCGGACGCCGATCGCCCGGAGCTCAAGGCCGTCCGTGTTGCCCTGACGACCGGCCGCCACCATCACCGACTCGACGACGAGGGCCTCGCCCGAGGACAGCCTGCACGTCAGACCGACGGGTCCGCGGGTGACGTGCTCGTGCTTGTGCTCCAGGTGCAGCGTGACGCCGAGCGATCGCATCGCATCCGCGAGCCGTTCGCCCATCTCCTGGTCCAGGAACGGGAGCAGGCCGTGGCGCGGGTCGATCAGGTGCACCTGCACGCCGAGCGCCGCGAACATGCAGGCGTACTCGCAACCGATCACGCCACCGCCGATCACGGCCATCGACCCCGGGAGACGCTGGATGTGCAGGATCCCGTCGGCGTCGTGGATGTCATCGTCGTCATACGGGATGCCGGGCGGGCGGTAGGGGGAAGACCCGGTCGCGATCAGGATCACGTCGGCGTGGACCCGCGTGACGCCGTCGGATGAGTTGACCTCGACGGTGTGCGGGTCGGCCAGCCGTCCGTCACCGCTCAGCAGGTCGATCCCGTGCCGCTCCAGATTGGTGTGGATCCGTTCGAGCTCCAGGTGGCGGACCGCGTCCTTGCGCTCCAGGAGTCGCGTGACGGTGAGCTCGGGATCCAGATCGACCATCACGCCGTCGAGATGCCGCTGCCGGTAGCCCGACAGGAACAGGGCGGTCTCGCGCAGGGTCTTCGAGGGAAGCGTCCCGGTGTGGACCGCGGCGCCTCCGGGCTCGGGCTGCCGTTCGACGATCGCGACACGCTTGCCGAAGTACGCGGCCTGCGCGGCACCGCGCTCACCGGCGGGGCCGCCGCCGATCACCACCAGGTCGTAGTTGCGATCCACGCCATGAGCTTAAAGAGGTGGGGGCCCGGTTCGTCCACCGTCCGGCACCCGCGAGGAACGAGCCACTGACGCAGCCCCATCCCTGCCAGCTCGGCATCGGGCGAACATCGCTTCACATGTTCGTTCGCATACGATGCTGTTTGGCGAAGCTGCCGGCTGCGGCCGCAAGGCCCAGAGCGAACAACACCGTGCCCATCACGTTGACCTGGGGAGGCAGTCCAACGCGCGTCGCGCCGAACACCCAGATCGGAAACGTCTGCGTCGGCCCCGACACGAACTGCGTGATGACGAAATCGTCCAGGGAGAGGACCAGCGCCAACAGGAAGCCGGCGAAGATACCTGGACGGATCTGCGGCAGGGTCACTTTGAGGAAGGCGGCGATGGGGCGCGCATAGAGGTCGTTGGCCGCGTCCTCGAGGGACCGATCCATGCCCGCCACCCTGGCCTGCACGGTGACCGCCACAAACGGGATGTCGAAGGCGATATGCGCAGTGAGGATCGTGGGAAGCCCCAGCTGCACACGTGTGAGCACGAACAATGCGAGCAGCGATGAGCCGAGGACGATCTCCGGAACCGCGATCGCGAGGAAGATGAAGAAGGTGACGACACCCTTCCCCCGGAACAGGTAGCGACCGAGCGCAAGCCCGAGCAAGGTCCCGAGCACGGTGGCGACCGCGGCGGCCGCGAACGCGACCACGAGCGAGTTGTGCAAGGCATCGGTGAGACCAGGGACGCCGAACGCCTGGCGGTACCAGTTCAGCGTGAAACCCCAGAAGCGAGGGGTCTGTCGATCGCCCGGGACGTTGTTGAATCCATACAACACCATGACCAACACCGGGCACATGAGATACAGGATCATGATGGCGGTGTACGCCGGCAGGATGAATCGCGTGGGACGTCGATGCATCACTGAACCGCCGACCGCACGGCGTCTTCGGTGCCAAGTGCTCTGGCATAGATGAACACCAGGAGGAACATCCCGATCATCAACACGGCCGCGAGCGCCGCCGCCTCGTTGTACGCGTTCTGGATCAAGAACCGATCTTGGATGATGTTCCCGATCATCGTCGTATTTGTGCCACCGAGGACCGCGGCATTCACGTAGTCGCCGGTTGCGGGAACAAACGTGAGGAGGAACGCGGCGAAAACCCCCGGGAGGGATAGCGGAGCCACGACGTAGCGGAACGCCTCCCACCTGGATGAGTACAGGTCCTTGGCCGCCTCCACCAGATGCTTGTCGATCCGCTCGAGCGAGACGTAGAGCGGCAAGGCCGTGAACGGAAGGAAGTTGTAGGTCATCCCGGCGATGACCGCGATCGGCGTGGCGAGCACCCGGAAGTCTTGTGGCACCAGACCCGCGTTCTTCAGGGGCCCGATGATGATGCCGTTGTCAGCCAGGATGAAGCTCCATTCGACGGTCCTGATCACGAACGAGACGAAGAACGGGAGGAGGATCAGCAGGAGCAGCGACGACTTCCATCGACCGCCGTAGAACGCGATCCAGTACATCATCGGATAGGCCAACGCCAGGCACGCGATCGTGACAACGCTCGCGTACGTCAGCGACCGCGCGAAATAGTGCACGTTGGCTGATAGTGCTTCCCGGTAGTTCGAGAATGCCCACGTGAACCGGAATCCACCACCCAGGAGGCTGCCGCTTTGCAGAGAGGTGTACAGCAGTATGGCGAGCGGGAGGACGAGGAACACGCTGAGCCAGACCGCTGCGGGAGTCAACAGGAGGTAGGGGACACGCCCACGCCGCCGGCTTCTTGATCGGGGTCGAAGGAACCGCGCGTCGTCCGCGATCATGGTGGGTGCTTACACCATCCAGGTCCCCGTGCGTCGTTCATCCGCCTTCGACCACCGGCAGAAAGACATCGTCCCATGCTTGCTGCTCCGTCGGCGTCAGCGAACGGTAGGGATGGAGTCGCTGATACGTCGCGGCATCTGGAAACACGAGCGGACTCTCCGCCTCGGCGGCGAACCCAGTGTTGCTGAGGATGTCTTGTGCGGCAGGAACGGGGGAGATCGCGCCCAGCCAACTCGTAATCATGGCAGCGGTCTCCGGCTTGTAGACAAAATCGAGCCATGCGATCGCGTCGAGCGGAGCCTGTGCCCCCTTCGGGATGCACAGGTAGTCGGTCCAGAGCAGACCTCCCTCTTCCGGCACGACGAACTTCAGATGGTCGTAGCCCGAGAGGTTCGCCTGATGGATGTCGGGCGACCACGCCATCGTCAGCGCGATGTTCCCCGCCTCCAGTTCGCTGATGTAGCCCTGTCCGTAATACTTCCGAACGACGCCGGAATCTCGCTGGCGTGTGAGGAGATCCGCCGCCTTGCTCCAGTCGTCCGGTGTCGAGGTGGATGGTTCGATGCCCATGCCCAAGAGCGTCAGGTTCGGCGTGTCCTCCGTGTCGTTGAACATCCCGACCTTCCCGTTGAATGCCGGATCGAACAGGTCGTTCACGCTGGTGATCTCCCGACCGGTGAGGTCGGGGTTGTATCCGATCCCGGTGGCGCCCGACGCGAACGCCACACCGTGCCTGGGGAGGGGATCGTAGGGCGGGTTCTTGTACGCATCCGCGGCATACTTGTCGAAGTTCGGGAGCAGCGCCTCGTCGAGCGGGAGGAGATAATCGAGCGCGATCATGGTCGGGAGCCACCTCGGGTAGCCCATCACGATGGTGTCGTAACCGGTTGATGCTCCCGCTCGGAGCTGTGGTTCGATCTTGCCGAAGAACGACGCGTAGTCCTCGATGATCTCCAAGTACTCCACCTGCGTCCCTGTGGCTTCGGTGAATGCGTCGAGTGACGGGTGCGTGACCTCGCCGTTCACCTTCTTCTTGTCGATGTAGTACGGCCAGTTGGCGAACACCATGTGCCCCGTCTTCTTCTGCGAGGCCCAGTCGAACGTCTCCGCGCCCGCGGCGGGCGTGGCCTGCCGGCTGCACGACTCCAGGAATCCTGAGAGCGACAAGCCCGCGAGTCCCAGGCTCGCGCCGCGGATCACCTGTCGACGCGTATAGCGCGGCGACATCTCCGATCGATCGCCCATCCGTTCCATGCCACAGCCACCTTTCAGGGTCGGTGCGCTCAATCCCAGAGCTCGAGCGGCAGTTCGGTGATCGTCTCGGCGCCGTCGGAGGTGATCGCGACCATCTGCTCGAGCACCACGCCCCCGACGCCCGGCATGGCGATGCCGGGCTCGATACATACGACCATCCCTGCTTGCATCACCAGGTCCGCGTCGTGAAGGCCGAGCGGGGTCTCGTGCTGTCCCGCGCCGATCCCATGCGGCATGTAGTAGCCCCAGAACTGCTCCCCCAGACCTGCCTCGTCGACTGCGTTCCTCGCAGCCGAATGGACTTCGCCGATCGTCACGCCGGGCCGCGCCGTGCCCGTTGCCGCGACGACCGCATCCCGCGCAGCCTCGAGGAGGCGACGCTGGATGTCGCTCGGAGCTCCGACGACGATCGATCTGCACATGTCGCCGTGATAGCCGGACACGCGAGCACCACAATCGAGCACAACGAGATCCCCTGGCTCGATGACCCTATTGCTCGGCAGGAACGTGGTGAGCGCGGTCCGAGGTCCGCTCCCCGCCACGGTCGTGAACGAAATCTCGGCTCCCTCCCGCAACATCGCGATCTCCGCGGAGGATGAGACCTCGATCTCGGTCGCCCCCGCCCGTGCGGCGTGAAGACCCGCATCCATGCCGAGGTCAGAGATCCTCGCGGCTTCCCGGAGCAGCGCGAGCTCGGCCGGAGACTTGATCGTTCGTTGGAGCGAGGTGAGCCACGTTGCGTCACGGAGTTGATGGTCGGGGAGTTCCGACGAGAGCGAGAGATACACGGGTGTGGGGAAGTACGCGAGCCCGCTGATCCCGATGCTGCCTCCGTCGGGGACGTGCTGGCGGATCAACCTGGCGAGGAGCGGTCCCGGGTCGTGGTCGAAGAGCACTTCCCCCGCATACGCCTCCTCTCTCGCTCGCTCGAGATCCCACTCCGCGTCGGTCACAAGCGTTGTCTCACCGTCCGCAGGGACGACCACGTAGGACATCTCTTCATCGATGCACGACCACCGGGCCAGGTACCAGAGGTCGGCGGGAACCCAATCCCGGTGAGCCCCGTAGCAGATGAGTGCCGAGAAGCCGTGCTCTCCCATCGATCCCTGTAAGCCGCTCACTCGAGCGGCAAACTCGGGGTCTCGAAGAGCCTCGACGCTATTCGGTGTCCGATCCACCCTCGTGCCCTCCACTCATGGATCATCTCTTCGAAACGGGATTCCTTGGTCGTGGACGACGCCTCGCCGGTGCAACATCCTCTTCTCTCAGCTCCCATTCATACCCGAGCTTGCACGTGTCGAGGACCGTCGATGTCGACACCTCGACAACTCCGTCGATCGCCGACACCTCATCCGACAGGAAGCTGAGCAGTTCCGTCTCCGACAAGAAGACCGCCTCACAGATGATGTCGAACACCCCGGCGCACAAGCCGACATAGCGAATCGCATGCGATGGGCGAAGGGCCTCCCCAACCCCCCGAAGGGCCCCCGGTTTGCATCGGATGCCAAGCCAGACGTTCAACCGATAGCCGATCGGTTCCGGTTCGACGACCGGGAAGACGCGAAGCGCTCCGGACTCCAACAGCCTTGCGAGTCGGTTCCTCGCGGTGCCCTCGCTGACCTTCAGCTGGGAGGCCATCTCCGCGTAGCTCATGCGCCCATCGAGCTTGAGACAGGCGATGAGTTGCCGATCGATCGTGTCCAGTCGCTTAGCCCTCGATGGATTGAGATATCCACATCGGATCGTAGAGAAGACTCACGAATCCCGCAAGGCGATGGGCATCTCTTACGATTCCAGCTACGGAAACGGCCGTGGGAGCGTCGCCGTGATCGTCGTCACATCGGGGAACCGCTCAGACGGCGGTCCCGAACCAGCGGGGGATCCGGACGGATGCGAAGTCGGCCTTCTCGGCGGACGTCGCCGGCGACGGCGGGACGAACTCCCCGGTCGGATGGCCAGGTGTCGAGAAGAAGTCCACGTCGACGCGACCGACCTCGTGATCCCCGAGCTCGACGTAACACGTGCCGGTGCCGTCGTAGCCGTCGGGCTCTCCCCCGCCCAGCACCCGCGCGATCACCACGTCGGCCACCACACTCGCCTGGCGCTCGGCGAACACGCCGGCCTTGGGCGTGCCCACGCTCGTTACGTCACCCACCGCGTAGACGCCGTCGAAGCGGGTCGCGAGCGTCCGAGGCTCGACGGGGATCCACCCGCCCTCCGCCAACCCGGAGTCCTCGACGACCTGCGGCACTCGATGCACGGGGATCCCCAGGAACAGATCGAACGGCAGGCGCCGGCCGTCGTCGAGCACCGCCTCATCTGCGTCGAGCGACGCGACGCGACGGTCGCCTATGTACTCGACCCCGCGCTCGGCGAACTTCGCCAAGATCGCGTCGGACGTGGCGGGCGACGGCGGGATCGGGATGCCGAACGGGATCACGACCTGGATCGTGACGTCGGCGCGCACGCCGCGCTCGCGGAGGTACTGATCCAACAGCAGCCCCGCCTCGCTCGGCGCCGGCGGGCACTTGAACGGCGCCCCGCACACCCCGACGATCGCCGCGCCGCGCTCGAACGAGGGGAGCACCCCGCGCACCACTTCAGCTCCCGCCACCGAATAGAACTCGTTGCCCGCCTCGGCCAACCCCGGCGTCGCGGCCAGGTCGTAGTCGGCACCGAGCGCGATCACCAACACGTCGGCCTCATAGGCATCGAGGTCGGTCGTGACGCGCCGCGCGACCGGATCGATCGCCGTCACGGACTCCTGTCGGAAGCGGACGTGCGGCGTTCGGATGTCGCGGTACGAGTGGCGAACGGCATCGGGCGTCCGGTGGCCGAACATCACGTCCAACTTCGAGAAGCCGAACACGAACGAGTCGGCGCGATCGATCAGCGTGACCTCGACGCGATCGCCGAGCTCGTTCGACAGGCGGGAGGAGATCTCGAGCCCGCCGAAGCCGGCCCCCAGCACGAGCACTGATGTCGTCATGACCAAGAGGATAGGTCCCGGTCCCAGCCCCATCGGGGCGAGGGCAAGTCGTCCGGCACCTCGACCCCCTGCGCCGAATAGGAGAGAACGTCACCGACCGCCCACTCCACGTACGTGAGGAGGCCGGCACGGAAGTCCGGGTCATCGGGGAGGCCCGCGTCGTCGGCCGCCTGCACGAAGCACGCCACGAAGCGCGATCCCAGGTCGTCGTCGGCTCCCTGGCCGGCATGGATGTCGATCATCGCCGAGTGACCGCCGAACGACTCCGAATAGCGGGGCGGACCACCGAACACCTCGCCCCAGTAGTCCGCCAACCGCTGGATGTGCTCGGGGTTGCCGGGGTGCGAGAACGGATGCTCCAGCACCGGGTCCTCGAGGCATCGCCGATGGAACGCGGTGGCGAGGGCCAGGAACGCCGGCTCGCCGCCGGCGAACTCGAACATCGAAGGACGCGACATCACCGGCGCTAGCTCTTCGGCTTCTTGGGCTTCGGCCTCTTCGGAGGGAGTGAAGACGCGAACGCCACCCCCCGGTCGACCCATGCCTGGAGCTTCCGATCGGTGGAGGTCGCAGAAGGCGCCACCGAGAGCCATCCGCGCGACGTCCGGGCGCCGACCTGCATCAGGGACACACCGGGCTCGGCGAGCGCCACGTCGCCATCGTCGGGCGAGAGTCGCACCAATAGGTCCTCGCGGGTCACGCCGACCGCCATGTTCCCGCCGACCGTGTAGCAGAGGCCGCCGAACATCTTGATCTCGGTCACACCTTTGACCTTCGCGAGCGAAGCCCGGACGCGCTCCGCGAGCTCCTCGTCATACGCCATCGCGTCATCTTAGCCTCGGTCCGCGGTCCGACCCGCTGGCTCATGGAAGGATGCTCGTGTGCGAACGATCGATGCCGCCGAGCGCCGCGCCCGGCTCGCTCGTCGCCACCGTCTGGCCGCGGCCGAACGGGCGAGCGACGTCGAGCAGGCGGCCGAGAGCATGGTCTGCTTGCACGCGACGGATCCCGCGACGGTCTACCTGTCCGCGTGGGCGCGCGTCGACGGCATGGCGGTGCCCGACCTGGAG
>JBOGVK010000111.1:0-5490 GCA_050692375.1 Actinomycetota bacterium | reverse complement strand
TGGCGAGCTATCGCGAGGAGGCCGGTCGCCCCGATCCTCACCCGAGCATGGCGCGGGCGAGCGAGGGCCACGGTGACTTCGCGATCTCGATCATGGCTACGACGCTCGGGCGCGAGCAGGGGCGGTTCATCCTGAACCTCCCCAACGAAGGCGCGATCGACGACCTTCCCGATGACGCTGTGGTCGAGGCCCCGGGCCTCGTGAAGGGCCGTCTCGCGGAGCTGCTTCCCCAGGGGGCGCTGCCCCCGGAGGTGAGCGGGCTGATCCGGCAGGTGGCTGAGCACGCCCGGCTCACCGCCGAGGCTGCGGTGTCGGGGGACCGACGTACGGCGGTGAGAGCGCTCGCCATCCATCCGCTCGTTCGATCGGTCGAGACCGCCGAGCGACTCGTCGACGCCTACGTCTCGGCACACGCCGCGTTCCTTCCCCCGTCGCATCTCGTGTGACCCTTCCTGGCGGAGCCGGCTGCGAGGGGTCCTTCCCTTGACTCCAGCGGAGCGTGCAGCGTAGCATCCGCGCGAATAGTTAGGAAAGTTTCCTTTGCGGGGGAGGCGAGGGGGGTATCGACCGGACAACGATCGCCGGAACGCCGAGCCTGCTTCGGGCGATCAACGAGCGGACGGTCCTCGAGAGCGTCCGCCGGGTGGGTCCGGTCTCTCGGGCTCAGATCGCACGAGAGACGGCCCTCTCGAAGCCGACCGTGTCTCAGGCGCTTACCGCGTTGGTGGAAGCGGGTCTCGTCCGCGAGGCCGGACGCACGAGCGGAGGGAAGGGTCCGACCGCGGTGCTCTACGAGCTGAATCCGCAAGCTGGGTGGGTCGTGGGGATCGACATCGGGCGGGATTGGGTCCGCGCGGCGATCGCGGATGTGACGGGACACTTCGTGGCTCGGCGCGATGAACGCGCGCAGGTGAAGAGCGCGAAGACCCTCATCACCCAGATCGGTTCGATCGCACACGGGTTAGCGGCCGACGCCGGCATCAAGTGGCGTCAGGTGACGTTCGCGACGGTGGGGAGCCCCGGCGTCTTCGAGGCCGAACGGGGACAGGTGGCACTCGCGTACGCCCTGCCGGGGTGGGGTCGTCAGGGATTGGTCGAACTCGTCCAACAGGAGCTGGGGACGAAGATCGCGTTCGAGAACGACGTGAACCTCGCGGCCCTGGGTGAGCGATGGCACGGTCTCGGGAAGGGCGTCGCGGACTTCGCGTACCTGCACCTCGGCACCGGTGTCGGGATGGGCCTCATCCTCAACGGTGCCCTGTATCGAGGCGGAGGGGGAGCGGCCGGAGAGGTGGGGTACCTCCCGCTCGCCGAGACGGATCTCCGGGATCGCACGAGCATCCGGCGCGGGGCGCTGGACGCCGCCGCCAGCGCGAGCGGCGTGGTCGCGGAGGCCCGGCGACTGGGGATGCCTCCCCCGCTGACCGCGAAGAAGGTGTTCGAGGAAGCGAGGCGGGGAGACCGCAAGGCGAAGCGGGTCGTGGCGCTCGAGGCCCGCAAGATCGCCCTGTCGATCGCGGCGATCGCGTCGGTCGTCGATCCGGAGCTCGTCATCCTCGGTGGGGGCGTCGGGTCGAACGGGGATCTGCTCCTCGAACCGGTGGAGCGCGAGCTGCATGCGCTCTCGCCGTTCCGTCCGCGGGTGGAGGTCTCCGTCCTGCGCGAGGAAGCGACGTTGTACGGCTCGGTGTCGATGGCACTCGAGGCCGCTCGTGACCAGCTGTTCTTCCGAGGAGAGGCGACGGCGTGATCCCGGATCGTCGGCTCGATCGTAGTGACGACTGGAACCGATGGCACCGGATGAGGAAGCACCGCGCCTCATCCGCTGAGGAGGGAGGCGAAGGATGAAGCGCTGGCTCGTGGCGATGGCAACGTTCGCGCTGATCGCGGGGGCGTGCACGGCGGGCGGAGGTGACTCGACGCCGTCCACGGTGGACACCGGATCGTCGGCGTCGCATGCCCCGGTCACGATCACCATCTGGGGCGCGTGGACGGGTCGGGAGCTCCAACAGTTCAACCAGATCTTCAAGGGATTCACCGAGAAGTACCCGTGGATCACGGTGAAGAGCGTCGGGGGCGTGAACGACCAGAAGATCATCGCCGCGATCAACGGCGGGAATCCGCCCGATGCCGTGCTCTCGTTCACGCTGGACAGCGTCGGACAGTTCTGCGCCTCAGGAGCATGGCAGGACCTGAATCCCTACATCGAGCAGAGTGGGTTCGATGTCAGCCAGTTCCCGTCATCGGTCGAGGCCTACACGAGCTTCGCGGGGAGCCGATGCGCGTTCCCGTTCCTCACCGACGCGTACGGCCTCTACTACAACACCGACATGTTCAAGAAAGCCGGCATCAGCGATCCGCCGAAGACGCTGACAGAGCTCGAGGCCGACACGAAGAAGCTCACCGTCTTCAACTCGGATGGTTCGATCAAGGTCGCGGGCTTCGTTCCGTGGGCCGGCTACTACGAGACGAGCATCCCGAACCTGGCCAACCTGTTCGGAGCGAAGTGGTACAGCGACGACGGGAAGACCTCCGTCGTCGACTCGGACCCAAAGTGGGCGGCGATGTTCAACTGGCAGCACGAGTTCATCGCCAACGTCTACGGCGGCGGAGACTTCCAGACCGGCGCCGACAAGCTGCAGCGGTTCGTCGCGGGCGCCGGCGATGAGTTCTCCTCGGCGCAGGACTTCCAGACCGGTCGTATCGCGATGAACCTGGACGGCGAGTGGCGCACGGCGTTCATCGCGGACGGGGCGCCGGATCTCCCGTACGCAACCGCGCCGCTCCCACTCCCCGACGACCAGGCGGATCAGTACGGCCGCGGTCAGATCGGTGGGACGATCATCGGGATCCCGAAGGGCTCGCCCGATCCCGAAGAGGCATGGCTCCTCGTCTCGTGGATGGCGACCGACACGGACACGCTCGTCTACATGGCGAACAACGTCCGTAACGTCCCGACGACGCTCGCGTCGCTCTCGGCACCGGCCCTGGACGTGACGCCCCAGTTCCAGACGTTCCTGGACATCTTCGCGAACGACGGTTCCCACTACAAAGAGCCGTCCGCGATCGGGGCGTCCGATCAGAACATCGTCCAAGCGTTCGCAGCCAACTGGCAGACCGGCAAGGACACCGACCTGGACGGGGGCTTGCAGAGCTCAGCGCAACAGATCAACGATCAGCTCGCGCAGGCGAGCATCTGATCGGAGGCGCAGACGGGCGCGACCAGCATCCAGGTGGCAAGCCCCGCTTCCGGGGTCGACGCGATCAGGCGTCGACCCCGGAAACGCAACGTCAAGCACGGCTTGATCGTGCTGCTGTTCATGTCGCCGTGGATCATCGGGTTCGTCGGATTCATCCTCTACCCGATGATGTCCAGCTTCTTCTTCTCGTTCACCAAGTACAGCCTGCTCGATAAGCCGGTGTGGATCGGCCTCGAGAACTACCGCTTCATGTTCACGAAGGACCCGTTCTTCTGGCTGGCGTTCCGCAACACGATCTGGATCATCCTGGTCGGCGTACCGCTCCGGATCGCGTTCGGCATCTTCACCGCGTGGCTCTTGACGCTGCCGCGCTCCGGATCTCGCACGTACCGCACGTTGTACTTCCTTCCGTCGATGGCGACGCCGGCGGCCGCCGCGCTGGCGTTCGTCCTGGTCTTCAACCCGGCGTTCGGACCCGTCAATCAGATCCTCAGGGGTTTCGGGATGCACGACCCGCCGCTGTGGTTCTACGGCCCCAACTCGTCGAAGTGGGGGCTCGTGTTGCTGGGGCTGTGGGGGGTCGGCGACGCGATGATCATCTTCCTGGCGGGGCTGCTGGACGTGCCGCGGCAGCTGTATGAAGCCGCGGACATCGAGGGAGCGAACGGCCGGCAGAAGTTCCGGTTCGTGACGTTGCCGATGATCTCGCCCGTGATCTTCTTCTCGCTCGTGATCGGCGTCATCTACGGGTTCCAACTCTTCACGCAGGCGTACGCCGCGAGCCTCGCCACGTCGGGCGCGAGCGTGACGGACGCGGCGGCGAACATGGGTGCCCCCAACGGGTCGATGCTGTTCTACTCGATCTACCTCTACCAGCAAGGATTCCAGGACTTCCGGATGGGGTACGCGTCAGCGCTCGCGTGGATCCTTTTCCTGATCACCATGCTCTGCACGTTGCTGATCATCCGGGGCTCCCGTCGATGGGTGCACTATCAAGGAGGTGGGTTCCGATAGGCCGCGCGACGGGACACTCGGCGCAGATCGAAGAGGTCGCCGTTGGTCTCGTGCCTCCGACGACCAAGACGCTCTCGACGCGGCCCGTGCCGCCGGGCGTTCGCCGCCGCCGGTTCTTGACGTCGGTCGGTCAGCACGCGGGACTGATCGCGGTGGCCGCCATGTTCCTGGCGCCCTTCGTCTTCGTGGTGCTGACGTCGTTGATGACCGAAGATCAGGCGGTCACCCCTTCCTTCTGGCCGCATCCCTTCGAGTGGGGGAACTTCGCGGAGGTCTTCCGCCGGATCCCGTTCTTCCTCTACACATGGAACACCGCGCAGATCGCGTTGCTCTCCACGCTGGGGATCATCGTGTCCTGCGTTCCCGTCGCCTATGCGCTCTCCAGGATGCGTTGGCGTGGACGGCAGTTCGCGTTCGTGCTGGTCCTGTCCACGTTGATGCTGCCGGTCCAGGTGACGATCGTGCCGCTGTACATCATCTGGGTGCGCCTCGGCTTGATCGGACACCTCACGCCCTTGATCCTCCCGAGCTTCCTGGGCGACGCGTTCTCGATCTTCCTGTTACGCCAGTTCTTCTTGACGATCCCGGAGGAGCTGTCGGACGCGGCCCGTGTGGACGGTGCGAGCGAGTGGCAGATCATGACCCGGGTCATCATCCCGCTCGCGAAGCCGGCGATCGCCGCCGTGGCCCTGTTCAACTTCCTCTACAACTGGAACGATCTCTTCTCGCCCCTGCTGTTCCTGGGCGAGAACCAACACCTCTGGACGCTCTCGCTCGCCCTCACGGAGTTCCAGCAACGGCACGGAACCGAGTGGAACCTCACCATGGCTGCTTCGCTGATGATCATGCTCCCGATCATCGTGCTGTTCTTCCTGGCGCAGAAGGTCTTCGTCGAGGGCGTGACCCTGACCGGCGTGAAGGGCTGACCTTCCCTCACGCGGCTGTCGGGGGCGATACGCTCCCGTCGTGCGGAAGGCCAAGGGATGACGAGGGTCGCCCTCTTCGGTTGCGGGTGGATCCAGGACTTCCATGCGCGCGGCGTCCTCGCGCACGGGGATGAGCTCGCCGCGGTGGCGAACCATCGGGAGGAGAGCGCCCGAGCCTTCGCCGAGCGGTATGAGATCCCCCGGGTGACGACAGATTGGGAGGCCCTCGCCGCGGATCCCCAGATCGACGCTGCGATCGTCGCCACGCCGAACGCGCTCCACGCCCCGCAGTCGGTGGCCCTGCTACGCAACGGGAAGCACGTGATGGTCGAGAAGCCGATGGCGACATC
>JBOGVK010000110.1:0-1864 GCA_050692375.1 Actinomycetota bacterium | reverse complement strand
ACTCAGGACGTCGAGGCCATCACGCCACAGACGCTGATCAACATCCGTCCCGTGGTCGCCTCGATCAAGGAGTTCTTCGGGACGTCGCAACTGTCGCAGTTCATGGACCAAACCAACACGCTCGCCGGGTTGACGCATAAGCGTCGTCTCTCGGCCCTCGGACCCGGCGGTCTCTCGCGGGAACGTGCAGGCTTCGAGGTTCGCGACGTCCACCCGTCACACTATGGCCGGATGTGCCCGATCGAGACCCCGGAGGGCCCGAACATCGGTTTGATCGGTTCGCTCTCCTCTTATGGACGGATCAACCAGTTCGGGTTCATCGAGACTCCGTACCGTCGTGCCACGGGTGGGAAGGTGACCGACAAGATCGACTACCTGTCCGCCGACGAAGAGGACAAGCACGTCATCGCCCAGGCCAACGCCGCCGTCGACAAGACAGGCAAGTTCACGGAGTCACTCGTCCTGGTTCGCAAGAAGGGCGGCGAGGTCGACTCCGTGCCGCCGGACGAGGTCGACTACATGGACGTGTCGCCGAAGCAGCTCGTATCGGTTGCAGCGGCGTTGATCCCGTTCTTGGAGCACGACGACGCGAACCGCGCTCTGATGGGTGCGAACATGCAGCGTCAGGCGGTGCCGCTGCTCCGGTCGGAGGCGCCGCTCGTCGGTACCGGAGTCGAGTTCCGTGCCGCGGTCGACGCCGGAGACGTCGTGATCGCCTTGGAGGGTGGCACCGTCGAGGACGTGTCCGCCGACGAGATCGTCGTCAAGGAACGCACAGGCACGCTCCACACATACAAGTTGCTCAAGTACCGGCGCTCGAACCAGGGAACCTGTCAGAACCAGAAGCCGATCGTTCAGGCCGGGGACAAGGTCGTCAAGGGTCAGGTCATCGCCGATGGGCCGTCGACCGAGGCCGGAGAGATCGCGTTGGGCAAGAACCTGGTCGTGGCCTACATGCCGTGGGAGGGTCACAACTACGAGGACGCGATCATCTTGTCGGAACGCCTCGTCAAGGAAGATCTCCTGACCTCGATCCACATCGAAGAGCACGAGGTCGACGCTCGCGACACGAAGCTCGGGGCCGAGGAGATCACCCGCGACATCCCGAACGTCTCGGAAGAGATCCTGAAGGACCTCGACGAGCGAGGCATCGTCCGCATCGGAGCCGAGGTGAACCCCGGTGACTACCTGGTCGGCAAGGTCACGCCCAAAGGCGAGACCGAGCTCACGCCCGAGGAGCGCCTGCTCCGTGCGATCTTCGGTGAGAAGGCTCGCGAGGTGCGCGATACATCCTTGAAGGTGCCGCACGGCGAGTCCGGCAAGGTCATCGGTGTTCGGGTGTTCAGCCGCGACGACGGCGACGAGTTGCCGCCCGGCGTGAACCAGCTGGTTCGCGTCTACGTGGCGCAGAAGCGGAAGATCTCCGACGGCGACAAGCTGGCCGGCCGCCACGGGAACAAGGGGGTCATCTCGACGATCCTTCCCGAGGAGGACATGCCGTTCCTGGAGGATGGGACGCCGGTCGACATCATCCTGAACCCGCTCGGTGTCCCGTCGAGGATGAACCTGGGCCAGGTGCTCGAAGCGCACCTGGGCTATGCCGCCATGGTGGGGTTCAAGAAGGACGGGATCGACCACGAGGGTCCGGTCTACGTCGCCACGCCGGTCTTCGACGGCGCCCGTGAGGGTGAGATCCTCGCAGCGATCCGCAGTTCCCACGCGAACGCGGACGGCGTGCGGCTGATCGACGACGTCGGGAAGTCGCGCCTGTTCGACGGGCGTTCTGGCGAGCCCTTCGAGGAACCGGTCACCGTTGGGGTGGCGTACATCCTGAAGCTGCTCCACCTGGTCGACGACAAGATCC
>JBOGVK010000109.1:0-5934 GCA_050692375.1 Actinomycetota bacterium | reverse complement strand
GGTCGGCGGTCGCCCGCCGGTAGACGCGGTCCCCTTCGCGTTCCAACCGGTTGATCTCGCCCCAGTCCCGTTCCACGGAGGAAAGCCCACGAAGGTGACCGACCTCGCGAACGACCGCCTGCGTGATCTGGACCAGCACGGCGGTGAGTTGACCCAGAGCCGGCAGGGGTTGTTCGACGCGATGCAGGACGAGGAGATCCGAGACGGCTTCGATCGCGTCCAGGACATCGTCGAGCGTGGAAGCCAGCGTGTGGATGTCCTTGCGATCGAACGGCGGGACGAACGTGGTGTTCAGTGTGGCGATGATCTGATGCGTCAGGTCGTCACCCGCATGCTCTAGGTCGCGGATCCGCTGGTGCTGGGCCGCCGCCTCTGGCAGCGCGTCGACCAGGGAGGCTAGCTCGCGGGCTCCCGCCGCCACGTTGTCGGCAGCCTGCTCGAGCAGGTCGTAGAAGAGCCGCTGGCGAGGGATCACCTGGAAGACCATGCCCGGCACGCTACCCACTCGTGGCCGACGGTGTCCAGCTCAGGTCATCGATCGACGAACTTGTAGCCGAGCCCCCGGACCGTCACCAGATGCACCGGGTGGTGAGGATCGACTTCGATCTTCTTGCGGAGACGTTTCACGTGGACGTCGAGCGTCTTCGTGTCGCCGAAGTAGTCCGCCCCCCACACTTCCTCGATCAGGAAGTCGCGCGTGAGCAATCGTCCCCGACGCCGCAAGAACGTCTCCAGCAGCTCGAACTCCTTGGGAGGCAAGGACACTGACTCGCCTCCCACTCGCACCTCGTGCCGGACGACGTCCATCTCAACCGGCCCGCCCCCCAAGACATCTTCGCGTGTATCGCCCGCCTGCATGCGGGTGCGTCGGAGCAGAGCCCGGACGCGAGACACCAGCTCCCGGACCGAGAACGGCTTGGTCACGTAGTCGTCGGCGCCGAGCTCCAAGCCCGTGACCTTGTCCGCCTCGGAGTCCTTCGCCGTGACCATGATGATGGGCACGTCGGATTCCGCGCGGATGGCACGGCAGAGATCGAGTCCCGACACCTCGGGGAGCATGAGATCCAAGATCACGAGGGCGGGCGGTTCGGCGCGGAACCGCTCGAGCGCCCGCCTTCCGTCCACCGCGACGGTCACCACGTACCCTTCGCGCTCCAGGTTGTAGCGCACCGAGTCGGCGAGCGACTCTTCGTCCTCGACGATCAGGATGCGTTCCCCACCGTCGGCCACGGTCTCAGGCGTCCACCGGGTGCGAGGCGTCCGTGAACTCGCGGAACTCCCCGGTCAGGAGGAACCCGACCTGCTCCCCGATGTCGACGGCGTTGTCTCCGACACGTTCGAGCGCACGAGCTGCCATGTTCATGTGGAGACCCCAGTCCAAGCTTCGAGGATCGTCGGCGAGCTTCAATGCCTCCAGGTGGGTGCTCCGATTCAGCCGATCGACCGGATCGTCCATCGTCGGAAGCTTCAAGCACAGCGCAAGGTCGCGCCGTCCGAGGGACTCCATCGCCGTTCGGACCATGGTGACGACGATGGTCCCCATCTCTGCGACCTGCTGGCGCATCGCTTCGCTGCCGGGCTCGTCCTTCGTCGCCAGATAGAGCTTGGCCACGTTCACCGCTTGATCGCCGATGCGCTCGAGGTGTAAGCAGCTGTGCAGGATGACCGACACCAGGCGAAGGTCGGCCGCCACCGGAGATTGGAGCGCCAAGAGCTGGAGGCTGCCGTGATCGATCCCCAGATACAGATCGTCGATCTGATCGTCGCCGTCGATCACGAGCTGCGCCTTAGCTTCGTCGCGCTCGACCAACGCTTCCACCGCACGCTGGACGGCCGCCGCCGCGAGCTCGCCCATCGTCAACAGTTCGAGCTCGATCCTCTCGAGGGAGTCGTGGAAGCTCTCGCGGGTCATCCGAACCGCCCCGTCACGTAGTCCTCCGTCCGTCGATCTCCCGGGTTGGTGAAGATGGTCTCCGTTCGATCGAACTCGACCACCATACCGGTGCGCTGACCCTCGTCCGATACCTCGACGGTGAAGAAGGCTGTGCGATCGGACACACGAGCCGCCTGCTGCATGTTGTGCGTGACGATCACGATCGTGTACTCCGAAACGAGCTCCTGCATCAGGTCCTCGATCTTGGCCGTCGCGATGGGATCGAGCGAGGAGCACGGCTCGTCCATCAGGATCACGTCCGGCTTCGTGGCGATCGCCCTGGCGATGCACAGGCGCTGCTGCTGGCCGCCCGACAGCGCCAGACCCGACTCCTTCAGCTTGTCCTTCACCTCGTCCCACAAGGCCGCCCGATGCAACGACTCCTCCACCAACTCAGCCATGTTCCCCTTGTACCCCGCGATCTTCGGACCGAACGCCACGTTGTCGAAGATCGACTTCGGGAACGGGTTCGGCTTCTGGAACACCATGCCGATCCGCCGCCGGACCTCGACGGGGTCGACGTCGGCACCGTAGAGATCGACACCGTGATACAGGAGCGTGCCTTCGATCCGAGCGCTCTCGATGAGGTCGTTCATGCGATTCATGCATCGCAGGAACGTCGTCTTGCCGCAGCCGGACGGCCCGATCAACGCCGTGATCTCGTTCTCCAAGATGGGGATGGTGACGTTCCGCACGGCGCGAAAGCTGCCGTAGTAGGCGGAGAGATCGCGGATGTCGAAGACGACCTGACGCGCGGTCTCCTGGTCGGCCGATTCACGGGGAGCCTTGACCGTGATCCGGGCACCCTCCTCCGTCTCGAGCACGACCTCTCGCGATCGAGGGTCCACGTGTTTCACATCCGTCGTTTCCATCCCTTCACCACTTTCGTTCATACCGGTTCCTCAGAAGGATCGCCACCAGGTTGACGGCGAAGATCAGGAACATCAGCAGCAGGATCCCCGCCGCGGCCAGGTTCTGGAACTCTGGCTGCGGCTTCTTGATGTATTGGAAGATCAAGGTCGGCAGCGCGGTGAATCGTTGCTGGAGCGAGGCCAGGAATCCCCCTCGGGTCGCGAGGAACCCCGTGGCGGCTCCGACCATGATGAGTGGTGCGGTCTCACCGAGCGCGCGTGCCATCGATAGGACCGAGCCGGTCAGGATCCCCGGTGCGGCGTTCGGAAGCACGTGGCTGCGGATCACTTCCCAACGGGTCGCTCCGACACCGAACCCTCCCTCGCGGATGCTTCGCGGCACCGCGCGAAGCGCCTCCTGGGTCGTGATGATGACGATCGGGAGCACCATGAGCGCGATCGTGAGCCCACCGGCGAGAAGGCTCCTCCCCTCCACGGAGCCCGGCCCCGTGACGGGCTTCAAGAGCTCGACGAAGAGCGCGAGACCCAGGATCCCGTACACGATCGCGGGAACGCCGGCGAGGTTCCGGATGTTCGTGTTGATGAAGCGGACCAGTCGCGTGTCGCGAGCGTATTCCTCCATGTAGATCGCGGCGCCGACTCCCAGCGGCACCGCGATGACGAGGACGAACACCATCAGGTAGAGGGATCCGACGAGCCCCTGTTTCAGACCCGCGCGTTCGGGGAGCGAGGAGTACCCCTGCCGCAGGATGTCGCCTCCACGAGACCCCAGCACCGGGATGGCCGTTCGCGCGACGCTGAAGAGCAGGACGAGGAGCACCACCAACGCGATGGCCAGCGTCAGGAGCAGGAGCACGCTGAACGCCGTCTCGCGCGATCCACGGCGGCGCCCAGAGAGTGCCCGGGCAACCTCTTCCTGCGTCGCCTTCGAGATCCGAGTGGGAAGCGACATCAGTACTCCCTCCGAACTCGGCGGACGAATCGCTCCGAGACGAGGTTCAAGCCAAGGGTGATGAGGAACAGAAGCAGCCCCACGAAGAAGAGACTCGGATATGTCGGCCCGTTGCCCCGCACCTGATCGGAGCCGGTCGCTAGCGCTGCGATCGCAGCGGTCATCGTCTGACCACCTTTGAGCGGGTTGAGGTTGAAGAGCGAACCACCGGTTCCGCCGGCAGCGATCGCCACGATCATCGTTTCCCCGATCGCCCTCGACACGCCGAGGATGATGGACGCGGTGATGCCCGAGACGGCAGCGGGGAACACCACACGGACGCTCGTGGCGCGACGCCGAGCGCCGAGACCGAACGACGCTTCACGGAGCCCATGCGGAACGGCGTGCATCGCGTCTTCCGCGACCGATGCGACGAGCGGCGTCACCAGCAGCCCGACGGCGAGCCCGGCCGCGAGTAGATTGAAGAGTGGCACCGTCTGCCCGAAGAGCTTCTGCACGATATCCGGGCTGATGATCCGGAGCGCGAAGAACCCCATCACCACGCTGGGCACACTCGCGAGCGTTTCGAGGATCGGCTTCAGGAAGCGGCGGGCTCGAGGTCTTGCGAATTCCGAGAGGTACAGCGCGGCACCGAGCCCCAAGGGCGCGGCGACGAGCATCGCGATCCCCGCCACGATGATCGTGCCGGCGAGGATCGTCTTGACGTCGAATTCGCCGAGGCGGGGAAGCCATCCTTCCGACCAGAGGCTGGAGACCTGCACCTTCCGCAGGAAGTCGAACGCTCCGCCCGCCAGGCTCAGGATGATCGCGAGACTGATCAGGATCGAGAGGAACGCTGCCGAGAAGAACAACCCCCGCATCGTCCGCTCTCGGCGAAGACGAGCCGGGTTGCCCCGGAGCGTCTCGACCGTGACCCGTTCTCCGATCACCACCTGAGCCATGTGGTCTCCCCGAGATGGTTCGATGCGATGCGATCGATCAGGCGGCCGACTCCGTGGACCAGGTGCTGCGCGAGGTCGCGAGATCGGCCGACGGGAGAGCGATCGCCTGGACGTCCGTCACGGACTTGATGCCGGCGTCGCTGAGGTAGTAGTCGACGAACGCCTTCAGGGCGGCGTTGCCCGCCAACTTCTCCTTGCTGACGTAGATGTAGAGCGTGCGACCGAGCGGATACGTGCCGTCGTTCACGGTGGCCGCCGAAGGTGCCACGCACCCGCCGCCGTTGTCGACCTTGAACTCCTTGATGTTCGCGCCGGCGTTCTGCGCGTAGGAGAAGCCGACGAACCCGAGGCCGCCTTCGGTCCCCTCGGCGTTGTCGATGATGACGTTGTCATCGGCCGAGATCTGGTAGTCCGGGCGCAGCACGTTGTCGGGGTCCTGCCCCTGCGTGTCCGCGATGGACTTCGTCGCCAGGTCGATGAACGATCCGTACGTGCCCGACTCCGTCCCCGGCGCCACGATCGTGAGGGGAAGGTTCGGGAAGCCTGCGTTGCCCCCCACCGTCTGTGCGAGCGCGTTCGCGTCCGACCAGTTCTTGAAACCCTGGGACTCCGGGCCGAACAGCGCATAGAGGTCTCCGAGCGACAGACAGTCGAGCGGGTTCGCAGGGTTGCCGACGACCGTGATGGCGTCCTTGCCGATCGCCAACTCGATGTAGTCGACCCCGCCGGACTTGCACGCCGCGATCTCGTCGTCCGAGATCTGGCGAGAAGCGTCGTTGATGTCGGTCTCACCCTTACAGAAGAGCGCGAAGCCGTCCGTCGTGCCGGGACCGTCGACCGCCACGTCCACACCCGTGTTCGCCGATTGGAAGTTCTCTGCGACGAGCGAAGTGATCGGCTCGACCGTGGAAGAACCCGAGATGTTGAGCGACCCGGTGAGATCACCGCCGCCGGTGGTACCGCTCGCACCGCTCGAGCCGCTGTTGTCGTTGCTGCTTCCGCAGGCCGCGGCGATCATCGACAGGACCAGAAGTCCACCGACGATGCCGGCCAGTTTCCTCGCTACCCGCATGTTTGAAGTCCTCCTCATGAGCGTCATCCGGATCGACCAGAGCGATGCCGTTCGAAGGGGATGCTAGGGAGGCGGGGTGGACATCCGGTTGCCCCCAGATGAACGAGAGGTGAACGCGGCACTGCGTCCGGGGGGCCGCGAACTCCCAGGTAGGAGCCGTGGAG
>JBOGVK010000108.1:0-3691 GCA_050692375.1 Actinomycetota bacterium | reverse complement strand
GGACATGGTCGGCGTCATGGTTCAGGGCGCGGCGGCGATCCACGTGCTGGACGACCTCGGCTCCGGCGCGAAGACGGCGCGCGCGCTGGCGACCTCGATCGACACCGAAGCCGGTGCGCTGGTGCGGATCACGCCGGCTCGCATCGTGTGGTGGAAGGGGTGGACGAGCGGGAGCCTGGCGATCGCATGACGACCGTCCAGTTCTCGACCGAGGTCGACGCGCCCCCCGCGCGCGTGTGGGAGGTCACGAGCGACCCGGCGAACCTCCCGCACTGGGACCGTCACGTCGAATCGGTGCGCGTGCCCGACGGAGGGCTCGCGCCTGGCGTGCACTACGACGTCGTGATGCGATTCATGGCGATCCGTTCGACCGTCGGCGCCGAGGTGATCGAGTGGGAGCCGCCGTGGCGAGCGGTGATCCGGCTGACCGGACTGCTCGAGGCGACGGTGACGACGACGATCGCCTCGTTGCCGTTCGATCGGAGCGTCTTGCGCCACGAGATCTCGTACCGGTTCCGCGGTCCGCTCGGTGGGATCGGCGCGCAGAGCATCCAAGCGGTCGGCGGTTCGCAACTCGCGTTGAAACGAGGCGTGCTGGCCCAGAAGCGCGACATCGAGAACGGATAGGTGTGTGATCTTCCGAACGGCCGAAAGGATCGGACACCGAATACCGATACAACGCCTATGACCGCCCGACGTTCATGGGACTTCGATTATGCGATTCAGTCTTAGCGACATCGGGCTGATCACACTTGGCTTGTTGATGATGACCTACGGAGTTAGGACATACCTGCAGGCCGAAAGCATCAGAGCGCGGAGTTCGGCGCGATGGTCGTTTGGGGTACCCGGCGTCCTCGGCCATCGAGTACAGGCCGCTCTGATGACCCTGTTTGGTTTGCTGGGGGTGATCACTGGTGTTGTCGACGCCATCAGATGACAGCTCGATCATCTACTCGTTAACCGGGCCCTGCATCGAGCAAGCTCGACTACGCTACGAGCAAGACGGCCGCGAAGATCAGCGCCGGAGGACTTCTTTCGCGGACGTGGGCCTACCTACGGCGATCACATCCAATATCGTTAGTCGCCCGCGATGAGGATCGTCTTCGCGATCGTCGGTCTTGCGGTCCTGGGCCTGGGCATCGCGATGGTTCGCCGGCCAGAGGAAGTCAGCGATGTTGAGTTGCGCGTTAACAAGCGACTCCCGACGTTCTATCGGTTTCGACCCGACCTGAAGCCACCGGACGTATATGGGTGGATCCTGATCCTCTTCGCGACATTCGACCTCTTCGTCACAGTGGTGCAACCATTTGTCGCACGCAGGTAGGTATCCAGATGCGGTCGATGTCTCGAGGACGTCCCAGTCATTCGCCGACGGCTTTAGCGTCGAGGAGCGAGATCGGATCTGTCGACCTCGAGCAGCGCGAATGACCGGAGAGTCTGTGAAGTCGGAAAGGGCTTGGCCTCGTGCAATCAAGTGTTGATCAACTGCTCTTCCTCATCCTTGGTCTCGTCTCGATCGTGGTCGGAATCGCGATGCTCATCTGGCGCGAGAAGCTGGATGAGCGGGATGTGAGGCGCGCGGCAAGAACCACGGTGATCGTGCCGTGGAGGTTCCGCGGGCCGTCCGCGGCCTATACGGGAGGGTTCCTCATCCTGTTGGGTGGATTCACTCTCTTCTTGGATGCCGTTTCCCGGGCGAAGCGGTGAGCCTGCTGTCCCGAGAGCCACTTATCATGCCCCGACATGAGAGTCAGAGATGTTCTGATGAGCTCGACCCTGGTAAGTGCCGCATTCGCGGTCGGGCGCTGGTCATCACGGCCGGAAGGGCGTGGGGTCGACGCGGAGCTGTTCGGTGAGCTGAACCGCGATCGCGGTCCCGACGTGGACAAGTTCTTCACGGGGATCACGGAGCTCGGCTCGCTTTATGCGGCCGGCGCGGCGACCGGTGCGCTCGTCGTGACGGGCAAGCGCCGCGCAGCCGCGAACGGGATGGCGGCCGCCGGCCTCACCTGGCTCCTCGGCCAAGGCTTGAAGAAAGTCGCCAACCGGCCGCGTCCGTACGAAACGAACCTCGACGGCTCCCGGCTGTTGATCGCTCCGCCGCAGGGATCCTCGTGGCCGAGTAGTCACCCGGCGGTCCTGACCACGTTCACGACCGTGGCGGGACGGGAGCTTGGGCTCGGCGTGGTCTCGCGCACCGGACTCACGGGGCTGGGCCTCACGATCGCCGCCTCGCGTGTGGCGGTCGGCGCGCACTACCCGTCGGACGTGGCGAGCGGGTTCCTGATCGGCCGTGCCGTCGCCCGCCTCTGGCCGGGACGCCGATAGACTCGCTCCCGGTGCTCACTTCCCTCGCATCTCCTGGCCTCGCGTCCATCGGTTGGCCCGTGCTCGACCGGTTCCGGTTCGGCAACGCGTTCGCCATCAGCCCGCACGGCTTGGGGATCGCGGCCGGCTTCATGATCGGCGGCTGGCTGCTCGGCCGGATCGGCCCGAAGCACGGCGTGTCCGCCGAGCACATCAGCACCATGCTGTTCTGGGCGTTGATCGGCGCCATCGTCGGAGCGCGGGTCGCCTACGTCATCGCGCACCTCTCGGAGTTCTCGAGTCCGCTCGAGTGGCTCCAGGTTTGGAAGGGCGGCATCTCGCTCCTTGGCGGGATCGCCGGAGCGATCATCATCAACATCCGGCGCATGAAGAGATACGGCTACCGGTTCCTGCAGGTGATGGACCCGTCGATGGTCGCACTGTCGATGGGGATCGGGATCGGACGGATCGGCGACCTGATCATCGGCGATCACCTCGGCAAGCCGACGAGCTGGTTCCTGGCGTGGGCGTATCACGGCGGAACCCTCGCTCCGCCGTTCGTCTGCGTGAAGGGCATCTGCCAGGCGCAGCTCCAGGGCGGCCGCGTCGAGGTGATCCAGCGAGGCGCCGCGAAGTTGCTCGACGTGAACGGCAAGGTGCTCGCGACCGGCGTCGGCGTCCATCAGACGGCGCTCTACGACATGATCCTCGCGTGGATCCTGTTCGCGATCCTGTGGAACCTGCGGAAGAAGCCGCGACGCGAGGGCGTGTTGGCGCTGACGTTCGCGGTGTACTACGGGTGCTGCCGACTGCTCGAGGACTCGCTCCGCATCGACAAGCGCTTCGGCCCGTTCACGGGTTCGCAATGGTCCGCGCTCACCGTCGCGCTCATCTCGGCGGGCATCCTGATCTGGTGGGCGGTGCAGGCGCGTCGCGGGAGTGGGTCGTCGGGCGGCGATTTCGATCCGCCGCCCGACAGCGGACCGAAGGGCGAATCCGAACCAGCGGTCGAGGCCACGTAGGCCAACCGCGCGGTGCGAGAGGCGTGACACGATAGGAGCGTGCTGGCGCTGACCTCGCTGCAGGCGGCCAGGGCGCAGATGGCCGTCTCGCTCGGGTTCCACATCGTCTTCGCGTCGCTCGGCGTCGGTCTGCCGCTGATGCTCCTCATCACCGAGTACCGCGCGAACCGCACCGGCGATGCCGTATGGATGGCGTTGACCCGCCGGTGGGCGAAGGCGCTCGGCATCCTGGTCGCGATCGGAGCGGTCTCGGGCACCGTCCTGTCCTTCGCGCTCGGGTTGTTCTGGCCCGGGCTGATGGGGCGGTGGGGCTCGGTGATCGGATTGCCGTTCGCGCTCGAGGCGTTCGCGTTCTTCATCGA
>JBOGVK010000107.1:0-43348 GCA_050692375.1 Actinomycetota bacterium | reverse complement strand
GACGCGATCTGGTTGTCGGGGTGGATCGATGTCTTCATGGTCGTGCTCCTTCTTCGGCTCTCCTCCGACGAGGGTCGTCGAGCCGGTGGCTCAACCCCCCGAAGGGGCTTTCGCGATCTCCTTCAGGAACTGCTCGTTCGACTTCGTGGCGCGGATCTTGTCGGTGAGCAACTCGAGCGCGGCGCCCGGCTCCAGCGCGTGGAGCACGCGGCGGAGCTTCACGACGAGCGCGAGCTCCTCCACGGGCATGAGCAGCTCTTCCTTGCGGGTCCCCGAGGCGTCGACGTTGATCGCCGGGAACAACCGCTTCTCCGCCAGTGAACGATCGAGACGGAGCTCCATGTTCCCGGTTCCCTTGAATTCCTCGAAGATGACCTCGTCCATGCGGGAGCCCGTCTCGACGAGTGCGCTCGCGATGATGGTAAGCGACCCGCCTTCCTCGAGGTTCCGCGCGGCGCCGAAGAATCGCTTGGGCGGGTAGAGCGCGGTCGAGTCGACGCCGCCCGACAGGATCTTGCCGGAAGCGGGCGCGGCCAGGTTGTAGGCACGCGCGAGGCGCGTGACCGAGTCGAGCAGGATCGCGACGTCCTGACCCATCTCCGCCAAACGCCGGGCTCGCTCCAACACCAGCTCTGTCACCTGGATGTGCTGGTCGGCCGGCTTGTCGAACGTCGAGTACACGACCTCGGCGGCCTCCACCGTGCGCTGCCAGTCGGTGACCTCCTCAGGCCGCTCATCCACGAGCAACACGATCACGTGGGTGTCCGGGCTCGAGTTGATGATGCCGTTCGCGATCTGCTTGAGGATGGTCGTCTTGCCCGCTTTCGGAGGCGACACCACCATCCCGCGCTGGCCTTTGCCGATCGGCGCCACCATATCGATGATCCGCTCGGCAACCGAGAGCGGTCCATTCTCCAGGCGGAAGCGTTCGTCGGGGAACAGCGGGGTCAGCTTGTCGAAGTTCGGACGGGTTCTCGCAGCCTCGACCTCCATCCCGTTCACGGTGTCGATCTCCAGCAACGCGAAGTACTTCTCGTTGTCCTTGGGGCGACGAACCTTGCCGGCCACGGTGTCGCCCTTGCGGAGCGCGAAGCGGCGGACCTGCGAGAGAGACACGTAGATGTCCTCCGGCCCCGGCAGGTAGCCGGAGGTCCGCAGGAATCCATAGCCCTCGGGCAGGATGTCGAGAAGGCCGGTCAGGACCGGCGCATTCTGGAGCTCCTCGGTCCTGTCCTGTTCCTCGCGGACCCGGCGCTCCTCCCGGACCCGGCGGCGTTCCTCTCGGGAAGGGCGCGCGCGCCGATCACCCTGGGAGCGGTCGCCTTGCTGGCCCTCGCCCTGTTGGCCCTCGGCTTGCGAGCGGTCGCCTTGGGGGCGGTCGCCCTGAGGTCGGCCCCCCTGTTGGCGGTCGCCCCGAGGTCGGTCGCCACGAGGTCGGTCGCCCTGGGGCCGGTCGGACGGTTGTCGTTCGTGACGCAAGCCGGGGTCCCGGTTGTCGTTGCGCTCCGAGCTTTCGGCACGGACCTCTCCGTTCGTTCGCCCATCGTCGTCGTCGTCGGTACCGCGGTCGTCGTCGGTACCGCGCTCGCGCGCGTCGGGGTCGGCGTCGGGGAAGCCGCCGGAGCCTCCCGGCGTCATCGTCGCGGTTGCGGTCGCCATCGGGCCGTTCGTGGGAGCCCCGTCATCGATGGAACGCGAGACGATCGCATCGATCAAGCCCGCCTTACGCAGCTTCTGCGAACCCTCGATGCCCAGATCCTGCGCGATCTGCTGCAACTCGGGGATCAGTTTCCCCTCGAGGTCGCTTCGTTCGGTCGTCGTATCCATGAGGCTATGCCTCTCCCTTCAACTCGGTCTGAAGCTTGGTCCAATCGGCCTGGAACTTCTCCAGACCGAGGTCGGTCAGTGGGTGCTTCACCAGCTTGGTGAAGACGTCGTATGGCATCGTCGCGATGTCCGCACCGGCGAGCGCCGCGTCGATGACATGCATGGGGTGGCGGAGTGAGGCGGCGAGAACGTTCGTCTCGTAGCCCTGCACCGCGTAGAGCTCGCAGATCTGTCGCAGCATGTACATGCCGTCGCTACCGGAGTCGTCGAGCCTGCCGAGGAACGGGGACACGATGTACGCGCCGATCTCGGCGGCCAGGATCGCCTGCGCCGGCGAGAAGACCAGCGTCACGTTGATCCTGATGCCTTCATCGGTCAGACGTTTGCCACACTGAAGTCCCTCCGGCGTCATGGGCACCTTCACGACGGCGTTCCGGGCCTTCTGCGACAGGCGAACGCCCTCCTCGTACATGGGGTCGGCGTGCGACTCGGTCGTCTCGAGCGAGATGTCGCCGGAGACCTCTTCCAGGATCTGCTTCCACACCAGGTCGGGATCTTCGTTCTCCTTCGCGACCAGGGACGGATTCGTGGTGACGCCCTTCAGGACGCCCCAGCGATTGATCTCTCGGATCTCGTCGATGCTCGCCGTGTCGAGGAACAGCCTCATCTGATCCTTCCTTCCGTCGTTGTCCTTGGTGTTGTCGTCGCCGCTGTCGTCATCCCCGACATCTCCTCCGCGCGCGCCGTGGCGCGTTCCATGACCAGATCGATGACCGCCGCGATCGATTGGTCGAAGCCGTAGTTGGGGATGATCGGCACGTCGTGCGAGAGCGCCTGACTCTTCACGTACGTCTGCAGCCGGCGGATGTTGTCGAACCCCTTCGCGTAGCGCTGGGCCGGCCGCGCCGCGCTCGCGTCCTCGCGCGCGCCGAAGTGCGAGCGATGGCGTTCCTCATCGTCCACCGAGATGACGAACGGTACCGCGAGGATCCTTCCGGCGAACGCCTCGAGGTCGAAGAACCCCGGGACGACGTGCGCGCCCTCGATGATGATGCTCGTGCCCTCCATCGCGGCGCGCTCGATCAGCGCGTTGATCCCGACGGCGACGGCGGCCGTCTGCTCGCGGAACCCGACGATGAGCGGGTCAGCCGCTCGCGTCGGCGGCTCGCGGAGCGCGGCATCGGCCTCGAACGATGATGTGTGGAGGGTGGGCATCAGCTCCGGCGAGAACATGGAGCGCATGACCTCACGGATCGCGTCCGTCGCCACGAAACGGACGATGCCGAGGCGCGCAGCGAGCTGCGTCGCGATCGTGGACTTGCCGACACCGGTCGCCCCGCCGATCAGGATCACGAGTGGCACGTCGAGCTTCTCGACCTCGCGCCACCGGAGGAAGTTCTTCGCGTAGCGATCGCCGGCCGTCTCGGTGAGGACCTCGAGCGCCAGATCTGCGAGCTCGTGCGTGGTGAGGGAAGTCGAGCCCTGCTCGCGCAAGCGTTCCTCGATCTCCTCGGCCACCTGGTAGGCCCTGAACGGCGACAGTCCTGTCACCATGACCTGCGAAGCCATGAGCCCTTTCGAATACGGCAGCCCCGGCTCGCGATCCGAGATCACGATGTGGGGGGTCTTGCCTGCCTTCTCCGTCATCGTCTGCCTCTGTTTCCTTTACTTCTTCTACTTCTTCGCTCGACCTCGTTCGATGGCGAGATCGAGCACGTCGCCGAGCGCCGTGTCGAGATCGGTGGAACCCTCGACCACCATCGCGCGGTTGTCGACGAAGACGACCTCTGCCCCACGGGTCAGAGCTCGCTCACACGCCACATCGACGGCCGCGGCCTTCAACTCCGTCAGCAGGACGTCGAACGCCTCCGCGTTTTCCATGTCCTCCGCCAGGCCGGCCCTGTCGGCCAGCCGGGCGCTCCATCCCACGACCGTGCATCCATCCGTCGCCTCGAGGTGATCGATCTGCCTCGCGGCCACCGCAGGAGGCGCCGTCGTGGTGAAGAACACCCGTTCGCCCCTCACATCAGCCAGCGGAACCGGGATGAAGTCGGTCAGGATCTGCCGCGAGTCATCGAGGAAGCGGCGGACGTGGGTGCGAAGTGCGGAGAGATGTTCGTACCCAGCTACTGGGTCGGCCGCCATGGTAACAACGAGAAGGTCGGACAGCAAGAGCCGGAACGGCCCGAGATACACGGTCAGATACTCGACAGGGACCGAGGCCGGAGCTACCAGCACGCCGGCATCCCACGGAACGGGTGGGATCGCGGAGCCGCTCCCCTCGAGGATCAGCAACCCGGCCCCCCGAGCGACCCCGAGCTCGGCGGCCTCGCGCACGTTCGTCGCGTACGGCGCGCCGGCGAGACCGCCGCCCACACGCCGGGCACCGATGGTCGTGACCCCGGTCGTGACCGCGTCTTCCAGATAGTCCGATGCCGCGTGCTCCCCGGAGCGCACCAGGTCGAGCAGCCGGGCCAGATCGATGGAACCGGCCTCGGCGACCTGAGGTTCGGCCGGGCCGCCGCGACCCATAGCCACGATCACCGGATCGAGTCCGCGCCGGGCCGCGAGACGCGCGAGCTCCCCCGAGATGGCCGTCTTCCCCGTGCGCTTGCCGGTCCCGATCACAGCGAGGGTCGGTGCGGCGAGCGGCGGGCCGGAGATCGGCGGGTCCAGCCGGAAATCCGATCCGAGGTAGGGCACGCCACGGGAGAGCGCGACGGCCGCCAACTCCATGCGCTCCCGGTAGCCGAGGACCGGTTCGTCAGAGAGATCCAGCACGCCCTCGGGCGTGAACGCGTCGATCGCGTCGACCAATGACGCCATCCGATCCTCGCCGCTCACGCGGAGCGGGACGCCCACGTCGAGGACCGAGCCGGGATCGATCTTCTCGATGCCTCCGACCAGCAACGCGCCGACGACCTCATGGCCGCGGCCGCGCGCGACGTCGATCCCCCAGCGGGTGACCGGCGGGTAGTGCTCGCCGTCGACCAGCACCATGACCCGCATCGCTTCGGGATGCCCCCTCTCGAATGTGGTGCGGCTGGGTCTGCTACTCGCCGACGGGGATCGTGCGCTCCTGCACCGGAAGCTCGTGCTCACGATGGAACTGCGCCCCCGAGAGCGAGAAGTGCGCCATCACCTGGCCGTCGCCGAACGGGAACTTCCGGTGGATCTTGACCTCGCCCACGTCGAACTCCAGCACGTTGTAGCACGGCTTCGTGTATCCGCGAACGCGCAGGGACGACACCGTGCCGGCGTTCGCGATGTACATGTCTTCCAGACGCCAGACGTATGGCACATGCTTGTGTCCGGAGAGCACCACCTGGACTCCTGCGTGGATCAGGACCTCGAGCAGATCGCCGGCGTCCATCACCGTGCTCCGCTCGCGGCCGGTGCCGGGGATCGGCAGTAGGTGATGATGCAGCACGAAGATCCTGAGTTCGGAAGGCGCGCTGAACTCGCGGTGGATCCACTCGTAGTGACCTCGGCCGACCTTCCCTTCGTTCTGATCGGGTTCGCTCGAGTCCATCCCGACGATCCGCACACCCTGGATGTCCACCGACCACATCCGCGGACCGATCAGGTCCTCGAAGTGCAGGTAGCCCACGTTACGAGAATCGTGGTTGCCGGGAACCGTGTAGAGCGGCGCCTCGATCCGTTCGGCGTAGGCGACCCAGCTCTTGTATTCCTGGCGGAAGCCCTCGCTGGTGAGGTCTCCCGTCACGACGACCGCGTCGGGCTTCAACTCGTTCAGTTCGGCGATCACCCGGTTCATCAGGTTCGGGACGAAATACGGCGAACCGACGTGCGGATCGGAGATGTGGGCGATCGTGACCACGATGGTTCCAGTGTAAGCGCCCTTCAGCCCTCGGCGACCTCGACGCCGGTCGGGGACACGGGGAGCCTTAGCACCTGCCACCCCTCACCTGGGTCGAGCATCGGTCGCCCCCCGCCGTCGAACGCGAGCAGCGTCGGCCCGGCTCCGGAGACGCAGACCGGGATACCTGCGGCGCGAAGCTCGTCGAAGACGGCCTTCACGGTCGGAACGAGCGCCAGGCGAACGTCCTGATGCAGACGGTCCCCGAGCGTTTGGGTGAGCAGTCCTGGCTCCGAGGTCAAGGCGACGACCGTGGCCGCCGCATGCGCGGCGTTGTAGACCGCATCGGCGAGGGCGACCTGTCGTTCGAGCGCCGCCCGAGCCTCACCCGTTGGTAGCCTGATATCGATCGGCACGAACGCGACGGGTGTCAAGGCCGGGTGCGGATCCAACCGGATCACGCCGTCGCCGAACGCGAGCGTGAAACCACCCGCGATGGCCGCTGCCGCGTTGTCGGGATGTCCCTCGATCTCGACGACGAGCTCCAGTACTTCCTCCGGCTCCAGGGCCAGGTCCAACAGCCGGTCGGCGAGAGCGACGCCCGCGACACATGCGGCGGCGGACGATCCGAGGCCGCGTTCCAGAGGGATCCGGTTCACGCCGAAGAGGGCGAGCGGCGGCAGGATCGCACCCCCGGCCCGGGCCGCGTGGGCCATCGCCTTGGACACCATGTTGGAACCGTCGGTCGGCAACTCGCGGGAACCCTCACCCTCCCAGGTCACGCTCGCCGGTCCATCGGTGTCGACCGTGACCTCGTTCCACAGATCGAGCGCCAACCCGAAGCAGTCGAACCCCGGACCGAGATTCGCCGATGTGGCGGGGACGCGAGCCGTCAACTTCACCGCGTCACAGGCCGAGCTCCGCGGCCACCGCCGCGGGATCCTGCGGCACGGTCGAGGGCTGCGACGCCCCGGCGATCGCCCATTCCGGATCCTTCAATCCGTGCCCCGTCAGCACACAGACGACGGTGGCGCCGCGCCGGAGCTTTCCGTCCGCGTTGAGCTGCAACAGGCCCGCCGCACTGGCGGCGCTCGCCGGCTCGGCGAACAACCCTTCGCGCGCGACGCGGCGATACGCCGCCAGGATCTCCCGGTCGGTGACGGCCAGGATCTGCCCCTCCGATTCCGTCGCCGCGGCAACGGCCTTGTCCCAGGAGGCGGGGTTGCCGATCCGGATCGCGGTTGCGATCGTCTGCGGATCCTTGATCGGCTCACCTCGAACGATGGGTGCGGCGCCTTGGGCCTGGAATCCGAACAGCTGCGGGGGCTCCGAGATCACGCCGTCGCGGAGGTATTCCGAATATCCCATCCAGTGGCTCGAGATGTTCCCCGCATTGCCCACGGGCACGCAGTGGATGTCGGGAGCGCGTCCGAGGAAGTCGCAGATCTCGAACGCCGCCGACTTCTGTCCCTCCAGCCGGAACGGGTTCACGGAGTTCACCAGCGTGACGGGGTACCGCTCGGCCAGACCTTTCGCGAGCTCCAGCGCCGCATCGAAGTTGCCCTCGACCTCCAACACCCGCGCTCCGTGAACGAGCGTTTGCGCCATCTTCCCGAGCGCGATCTTGCCCTTCGGCACCAGGACCGCGCACGTGATCCCCGCCTTCGCCGCATAGGCGGCGGCGCTCGCCGAGGTGTTGCCGGTCGACGCGCAGACGACGGCCTTCGCGCCTCCCTCGACAGCCTTGCTGATCGCGAGCGTCATCCCGCGATCCTTGAACGAACCGGTGGGGTTCGCTCCGTCGTACTTCAGCCAGACGTCGCAGCCCGTCTCGTCGGAGAGCGGCTCGGACCGCACGAGCGGCGTGCCGCCTTCGCACAGCGTGATCACCGGCGTCGCCTCGGAGACCGGCAGGCGCGCGCGGTACTCCTCGATCACCCCTCGCCACTGGTGCGCGCCCCCACGAGTCTGGGCCGGACCAGAAGGCCCGAGTGGCATGCCACCTTCCCCGCTCATTCCTCGCCTTCCACGCGAAGGACGCTCGCGACGGCTCGCACGACCGATAGCTCGCGGAGCTGCTGCAACGTCTTCTGGAACGCGCTCTCCTGGGTCCGGTGGGTGATGAACACGAGCGTGGCCTCGTCACCCGAGCCCTCCTGCCAGACGCGTTCGATGGAGACGCCGTTGCGGCCGAAATGGTCGGCGATCTCGGCCAGCACGCCGGGCCCGTCTTCCACGTGGAGGTTCAGGTAGAACTGACCGTGCGTGTCGTCCATGGTTCGGATGCGCCGCTCGTACACGCACGTACATCCGATGCCCCGAGTGCCTGCGACCCGGTTCCGCGCCGCATCGGCCAGGTCGCCCACCACCGCGACGGCCGTCGGGCCGCCGCCGGCGCCGCGTCCGTAGAACATCAGCTGACCCACGTTCTCGCCTTCGACGAAGACGGCGTTGAACGCGTCGCGCACCGAGGCCAGAGGGTGCGAGATCGGCACCATGGCCGGGTGGACGCGCGCGGAGACCTCGCCGTCTTCGAGCTCGGCGATCGCGAGCAGCTTCACGGTGTACCCCAGACGGGCAGCGTCGGCGATGTCCTGCGCCTGGATGCCGGTGATGCCTTCGCGGTAGACGTCGCCCGCCACGACGCGGGTATTGAACGCGATCGAGGCGAGGATCGCGCACTTGGCGGCCGCGTCGATGCCCTCGACGTCGGCGGTCGGGTCGGCTTCGGCATAGCCCAGCCCCTGCGCTTCGGCAAGCGCGTCGGCGAACGCCCATCCGTGGTCGGACATCTGCGTGAGGATGTAGTTCGTCGTGCCGTTCACGATGCCGAGGATCCGCGAGATCTGCTCGCCCGCAAGTGATCCCTTCAGCGGGCGGATCAGCGGGATCCCGCCGGCGACGGCCGCCTCGAACGAGAGGTCGACACCGGCCGCGTCGGCGGCGTCGAAGAGCTCTTTCCCGTTGTTCGCGAGCAGCTCCTTGTTCGCGGTGACGACGGACTTGCCGTTCGCGAACGCGCGGAGGATCAGCGAGCGCGCCGGCTCGATCCCACCGAGCAGCTCGCACACGATGTCGACGTCGGGGTCGTCGACGACCGAGTCGCCATCGGACGTGAAGACGCCGGGGTCGAGCGGAACCTTGCGCTCGCGCGAGGGGTCGCGAACGGCGACCCGCGTGACCTCCAGGCGGCACCCGATGCGCAGCGCGATGTCGTCGCCGTGCTCGTGCACCAGTCGAACCACGGCCGCGCCCACCGTGCCACAACCGAGGAGCCCGACACGCACCGTCCGTTCGCTCACGGTCCTCGATCTCCGATCCACACCGACATCAGGATCTCGTCCTCGTACCCCGAGGACTTCCGCGAGTGTCCCACGAGCCGGCCTTCCTCCACGAACCCGAACCGACGGTAGAGCGTGATAGCCGCGTCGTTGTGCGGATAGACCGAAAGCATGATCTTTTCGACGCCCACGCTCCGGCCCCAACGCAACGCCTCGGTCATCAGCGCCATCCCGATCCCTTTGCCTCGATGGTCGGCCGCCACGGCGATCCCGAGCGTGGCCACGTGACGCGTCACGGGATGCGCTTCTCGTTGGACGTAGACGTGACCGACGACACGATCTCCGTCGAGTGCGACGACCTGTGCTTCCCGATCCGTCCAGGAATGACGGAACCGTCCGCGGTACACCCGAGCTGGCGTGCCTACCTCTTGGCTGCGAACGTAGCGGCCCTCGGACACGATGGCCCGCCAGAACATCAGGAACGACCGAGTGTCGCGAGGCTCGGCGGGCCGGAGCGCGATCCCAGCGGGTGGATCGGCCGCGGGCACCGACCAGGGCGCCGGTGCCTCCAGCCGGTCGAGGTCGGCGGCTTCCTCGCGGCGGACCCACACCGTCGCCCGCCCGTCGCGGACGGCGACGACCGCGGGACGACCGACCCGGTTGTACGCGCTCGCAAGCGAGTAGGTATAGGCGCCCGTCGCCGCGAACGCCAGGAGGTCTCCCCGCTCGACGTCGGTTGGAAGGATGACCGAGTCGGCGAGCACGTCCCCCGACTCGCAATGACGACCGACGATCGTCACGGTCTCGCGCTCCGACGCGCCCGGACGCCCGGCCAGCGCGACGGTGTACCTGGCGTCGTACAGCATCGGCCGGATGTTGTCCGACATCCCCCCATCGACCGCGATCACGGTTCGCCCGTCGCCGAGGACCCGACGATCTCCGACGCGGTAGAGCGTCAGGCCCGCGTTCCCGACGATGCTCCGGCCGGGCTCGGCCACGAGCGTCGGCACGGGTAGGCGCCGTTCTTGGCAACGGGACGCGAGGTGCCGGGCGATCATCGAAGCCGACCCATCGATCGTCGGCGTCACTTCGTCCGTGTACGTGATCGCGAATCCGCCTCCGATGTCGAGCAGATCCACGACGAGCCCCTGACGGTCGCCCAGCGTGGCCATCAACTCCACCAAGACGTCAACTTCGCGAAGGAACGGTTCGGTGGTAGGCACCTGCGAGCCGATGTGCGCGTGCAGCCCGAGGAAACGCAGATGCGGGAGCGTCGAGAGGGCGGCGAGAGCGTCCGGCACTCCCTCCGTGGGCACGCCGAACGCCGTCGACTCATGACCGGTAGCGATCGCCTCATGCGTGTCGACGCGCACGCCAGGATTCACGCGCAACATGAACGGTTGGACGACGCCGGCCGTTCTGGCTACGGTTTCGAGCCTGGGGAGCTCATCGGCGCCATCGGCGATCACCAGCCCGATACTTGAGCTGACGGCCAGCTCCAGCTCGTTCTCGGACTTGTTCCGGCCGTGGAGCGCGATCCGCGAGGCCGGTGCGCCGGCGCGCAGGCACGCCTCGACCTCGCCGCCACTGGCAGCCAGCAGATCCCAACCTTCGTCGAGGGCGAGGCGCAGCACCGCGTGAGCCGTGAACGCCTTGACCGCGTAGAACACTTTGGGGAAGGCTCCGCGCGCAGCGCGGAGCCGCGTCACCACCTCCGCCTCATCGAACACCAACAGCGGTGTGCCGAACCGCTCGGCAAGCTCGACGGTCCTCAACCCCGCAAGGAGCGCTCCACCCTCGGAAACCGACCAGCCCGCGGGCCACGGGCTCGAAGGTGTCGGGGCGTCGTTCGCGGATCCGTCCGTGGCGAGCGGCAGAGCCCGCTCAGCCATCACTCCGCTCCATGACCTCGGGCGCGGAGACGCCGAGGAGTTCGAGCAGGTTCGCCAACACTTGCTTCGTGCCGCTGCAGAGCCACAACCGCGCCTGCGTCAACGCCTCGTCCTCGGAGACGACACGGCAATCGGTGTAGAAGCGATGGAACTTCCCCGCCAGATCCTGCGCGGCGTGGGTCAGCCGATGTGGCGACCGGAGGTCGGCGGCCGCCGCGAGCTTCGACGGCACCTCCGCGGTAGCGCGCAGCAGGTCAAGCTCGCTCCCGTGCACGAGGAGCGACAGGTCGACGTCGGCGATCGCTTTCAGGGCAACACCTTGAGCATCGGCCTTGCGCAGGATGCTCGCGATCCGCGCGTGGCCGTACTGCACGTAGTAGACGGGATTCTCCATGGTCTGCTGCTTCACCAGTTCGATGTCGAAGTTCAGCATGGAGTCGTTCGAATACTGGAGCAGCGTGAACCGCGCCGCGTCCGTGCCGACCTCGTCCATCAGCTGATCGAGCGTGATGAAGTTGCCGCTGCGCTTGCCCATGGGCACCGGCACGCCGTCCCGGAGGAAGGACACCCATTGGTGGATCAGGATCTCGACCGCGTCGGGGTCGTAGCCCAACGCCTGCGCGGCGCCCTTGACGCGAGCGATGTCGCCGTGATGATCCGCGCCCCACACGTAGATCAGGTGGTCGAATCCTCGAGCGAACTTGTCGATCACGTAAGCGCAATCCGCACCGAAGTAGGTGTGCACGCCGTTCGAGCGGACCACCACGCGGTCCTTGTCGTCTCCGAATGCCGTGGAGCGGAACCAGACCGCGCCCTCCGCGTCGTAGACGTAACCCGCTTCGCGTAACCGCGCGATCGCGTCATCGATCTCGCCCGCTTCAGCCAGATCACTCTCGGACCGGTAGACGTCGAACCGCACGCCGAACCGCTCGAGCGTCGACTCGATCCACGTCATCGCCCGAGCGGCGCCCAGATCCCGGAAGCGAGCGAGCCGTTCCTCGGGCGAAAGGTCCCCCAACCCCGCACCTTCGGCCCGCAGGATGTCGCGCGCGAAGTCCGCGACGTAGACACCGTGGTAGCCATCCTCGGGAACGGGTGCATCGAGGCCCAATTCTTGGAGGTACCGGGCTTCGACCGAGGCGCCGAAACGGTCCATCTGACCGCCGGCATCGTTGAAGTAGTACTCACGCGCCACGTCCCATCCGGCGTGCTCCAGGAGCCGAGCGAGCGCGTCGCCGACCGCGGCGTTGCGCGCGTGGCCGATCGTCAACGGCCCCGTCGGGTTCGAGCTCACGAACTCCACCTGGACCCTCTTGCCATTCGGTTCGGCTAGGCCGTAGTCGGAGCCTCGCGCGACCACGTCGCGCAGCGCGTCGTAGAGCCAGTCGTTGGTGACGAAGATGTTCAGGAACCCGGGGCCCGCCACCTCGACGCGTTCGACGAAGGCCGCCTCCGGGAACGCAGCGCGGACCGCGTCGGCCACATCGCGTGGGCTCAGGCCGGCGCGCGACGCGAGTGCGAGCGCGACGTTCGTCGCGAAGTCTCCGTGCTCCTTCTGCTTCGTGGGGAGCAACTCGGGCTCGGGGAGATCGCCGTCGATCCCGAGTTCCGGTGCCGCGGCCTGGAGGGCCGCGCGTATCAGTTCGCGGAGCCGATCCTCTATCACCGTGCTTGGTGCTCCGCGACCCGCTTGCGGACCAGCTCGACGAGATCGGCGGGTTCGAACGGCTTCCCGACGAAGTCGATCGGACCAAGGTCACTTGCCGGGTTCTCTTCCTCGTTGGGCGAGCGCGCCGTCAGGAATACGACCGGAACCTCGGCGAGTGCGGGGATCGCTCGCATCTGCCGGCACACTTCGTAGCCACCGAGACCGGGCAGCATCACGTCGAGCACGATCGCGCTCGGCGGCACGGCCCGTGCGCGTTCGAGCGCGACGTCGCCTCGAGACACCGCGGCGACGCGGAAACCGACGAGCCGGAAGTTCACCTCGAGGAGTCGAGTGATGACGGGGTCGTCGTCGACGAGGAGGATCACGGGCGTCGGTTGCTCGGACATGCCCCGAGGATAGCCGAGGCATACCAGCTCGGGAGGGAGGTTGCTGCTCCCCGAACTTTGGAACGCGGCATCTTGTCCCACCTGGTTACTTGACGAGTGCCCTTCGCGGTATCAGGGTTGCGCGATGACACAACTCAAGTCGTACTTGCGCGAGGCCGCCATCACGCTCGTTCCAAGCCTGTCGGACGATCAACTGCAACGGATCACGGATCAGCTCCACGCGCTCGACAACGCATTCCCCTTGGTGAGCAGGTTGTCGTCCCACACGGCGTTGATCCAAGGCATCCCGGTCAAGGCGCCGTCGGCACACGATGCCGACGCCATCACGTGGGATACCGTGAACACCCACATCCGGGCTGCTCTCTGCGAGCCTGGCGACGCAGGCACGACGGTGACCGCCATCGACGTTCGACCGGGCTCGGACGCACTCTTCTGACGTGGAGCCGCGTCGAGCGCGGTGTGCCCTCCCCTACACTGTCGAACGCGCTACGCCCCCGTAGCTCAGTGGATAGAGCGCCGGCCTCCGGAGCCGGAAGCGCAGGTTCGAGTCCCGCCGGGGGCACCGTGAGCGGCAAGCCCGACCTCTCGCTCGAGGCCGACGATCTCGCCACCGACCCGATGGTCCAATTCCGTCGGTGGTTCGAGGACGCCGAGGCCGAGGGCATCCACCTGGCGAACGCCATCGCGCTCGCCACGACGGACGAGGGGGGACGCCCGGCAGTCCGACACGTGCTGCTCCGAGGATTCGACCAGCGCGGGTTCGTCTTCTACACGAACTACAAGAGCCGCAAGGCCCGGCACCTGGCCGAGAACCCGCACGCCGCGTTCGCACTGCTCTGGAAGGAGCTCGACCGACAGGTATGCGTCACGGGAAGGGCGCATCGAGTGAGCGCCGAGGAGTCCGATGCGTATTTCCTCACCCGACCGCGTGAGGCACGGATCGGCGCGTGGGCCTCCCGGCAGAGCACCGTGCTCGGTTCCCGTGACGAGCTGATGACGAGGTTCACGGAGATCGAAGAGCGCTACGTTGACGAGATCCCGAGACCCGCATTCTGGGGCGGGTTCCGCCTCGAGCCCGGCACGGTCGAGTTCTGGCAGGCCAGGGCGTTCCGACTCCACGATCGGTTCCGCTACAGCGTCGACGGCAGCGAGCTCTCCGGCTGGCGGATCGAACGCCTCTCCCCCTAGCCAAGTCCCACCCCGCCGTTCCTCCTCGCTCACCGGTTGGACCCGCCGCGTCTAGGACCATCGACCCTGCTCGCCTGCCCGACCGGCCGCGAGCATGTCGGCGTGGATACCCGTCTCGGATCGGGCGCTGAGATCGCCGTCCGTCGCCATGCGACCGTCGACGGCAACGAGGCCGTCGCGCGCGTGGCACACCACCTCTCGGAGGTCATCGCGATCTATCCGATCACGCCCTCTTCCCCCATGGGAGAGCTGGCCGACGCGTGGTCGGCGACGGGGCGTCCGAACCTCTGGGGAGCCGTGCCGCACGTGATCGAGATGCAGAGCGAGGGCGGGGCGGCGGGAGCGCTGCACGGCGCCCTGCAGGGGGGGGCGCTCGCCACCACGTTCACAGCCTCGCAAGGGCTCCTGCTGATGCTTCCCGACATGTACAAGATCGCCGGCGAGCTCACGCCGTTCGTGATGCACGTGGCGGCGCGGACGGTGGCGACGCACGCCCTGTCGATCTTCGGCGACCACAGCGACGTGATGGCGGCTCGCGCGACGGGGTTCGCGATGCTATGCGCGTCTTCCGTGCAAGAGGCGCAGGACCTCGCCCTCGTGGCGCACGCCGCCACGCTCGAAGCGCGGGTCCCGTTCCTGCACTTCTTCGACGGGTTCCGGACCTCACACGAGATCGACAAGATCGAGGCGCTCGACGACGCGGACCTCCGAGCGATGATCGACGATCGGCTCGTGCACGCGCACCGCGCGCGGGCGCTCACACCGGATCGCCCGGTGCTGCGCGGCTCGGCACAGAACCCGGACGTCTTCTTCCAGGCGCGGGAGGCAGCGAATCCTTTCTACCTGGAGGTGCCCGACATCGTCCAGGGTGCGATGGACCGGCTCGCGGATCTGACCGGCCGTCCCCATCGCCTCTTCGACTACGTAGGGCACCCCGATGCCGAGCGGGTAGTGGTCCTGATGGGCTCAGGGGTCGGGGCGGTCGAGGAGACCGTCGAAGCGCTCGTCGCCCACGGCGAACGGGTCGGCGCCGTGAAGGTCCGGCTGTTCCGGCCGTTCTCACCCGAGGCACTCGTCGCGGCCCTGCCTCCGACGGCGACCCGGATCGGGGTGCTCGACCGGACGAAGGAGCCGGGAGCTCCGGGCGAACCCCTCTACCAAGACGTCGTCACGGCCCTCGTCGAGGAGGTCGCCACGGGCCGCGCTCGGTTCACAGGCGGCATGCCACGGGTGATCGGCGGCCGGTACGGACTCTCGTCCAAAGAGTTCACGCCCGCGATGGCGGCGGCCGTGTTCGCCGAGCTCGAGGCCGACGATCCCAAGAACCACTTCACGGTCGGGATCGTGGACGACGTCACGCACTCAAGCCTGTTGGTCGACCGCTCGTTCTCGACGGAGCCCGAGGACGTCGTCCGTGCGGTCTTCTTCGGCCTGGGCAGCGACGGCACGGTGAGCGCCAACCGGAACTCGATCAAGATCATCGGAACCCGCACCGACCTGCACGCCCAGGGCTACTTCGTCCTGGACTCGAAGAAGGCAGGCTCGGTCACGGTCTCGCATCTCCGGTTCGGACCGCGCCCGATCCGCTCGACGTACCTGATCGAGCGGGCGAGCTTCGTGGCGTGTCACGACTTCGAACGGCTCGAGCGGTCGGACGTGCTGGGGGTGGCCGCTCCCGGCGCCACGTTCTTGCTCAACAGCCCGTTCGGGCCGGACGAGATCTGGGACCGTCTGCCGGCCGAGGTGCAGCACCAGATCGTCGAGAAATCGCTCCGCTTCTTCATCGTCGACGGCTACCGGATCGCGAAGGACTCCGGGCTCGGCACGCGGATCAACACCGTGCTGCAAACGTGCTTCTTCGCGCTCTCCGGCGTCCTGCCGGTCGATGAGGCCGTGGCCGCCATCAAGGACGCGATCGTGTCCTCATACGGAAAGCGCGGAGAGACGATCCTGTCCAGGAACTTCGCCGCGGTCGACGCCTCGCTCGCGGCCCTGCACGAGGTCTCGGTGCCGACCCACGCGTGGAGCCAACGCCACGTCCAGCCTCCCGTCTCCGCAGAGGCGCCGGACTTCGTCCGCAACGTCACGGCGAGGATGATCGCCGGCGAGGGCGATCTGTTGCCCGTCTCCGCGCTCCCGGTGGACGGCACGTTCCCCACCGACACCGCTCGATGGGAGAAGCGCAGCATCGCGCTCGAGATCCCGATCTGGGACCCGTCGATCTGCATCGACTGCGCGAAGTGCGCCCTCGTATGTCCACACGCCGCGATCCGCATGAAGGTGTTCGAGCCTTCCGCGCTTTCAGGAGCGCCGGAAGGCTTCAAGGACAAAGAGTGGAAGTCCCGCGAGCAGCCGAACATGCGCATGACGATCCAGGTGGCCCCCGACGACTGCACCGGGTGCGGCATCTGCGTCGACGTGTGCCTCGCCCACAGCAAGGAGCAGGTGAAACACAAGTCGATCGACATGGAACCGAAGCTAGAGCACCTGGACGACGAGCGACGATGGTTCGACTTCTTCCTACGGATCCCCGACCCTGACCGCGCCAGCTTGCGGCCGGACACCGTCAAGGGCTCGCAGCAGCTGCGCCCGCTCTTCGAGTTCTCGGGAGCCTGCTCCGGGTGCGGCGAGACGCCGTACCTCAAGCTCCTCACGCAGCTGTTCGGAGACAGGATGCTGGTCGCCAACGCGACCGGCTGCTCGTCCATCTACGGGGGGAACCTCCCGACGACCCCGTGGTCGGTTGGGCCCGATGGCCGAGGGCCCGCGTGGTCCAACTCGCTCTTCGAAGACAACGCCGAGTTCGGCCTCGGGATGCGCCTGGCGCTCGACGCCCAGTGCGACCTGGCGCGCATGCTGCTCGAGGAGCTCGAGGACGATCTCGGACTGAACCTGGTTGCCGGGCTCCACGAAGGGAGTCGGGCCGGCGGGAGCGAGCGGATCGGGTTGCAGCGCATGCGGATCGAGCGGCTCCGGGAGCAGCTCTCCCGGATGGAGGGAGCCGCCGCACGCAACCTCGAGGCCGTCGCCGACGCGTTGACGCCGAAGAGCGTGTGGATCGTCGGCGGGGACGGCTGGGCCTACGACATCGGCTCGGGGGGGCTGGATCACGTGCTCGCAACCGGCCGGGACGTGAACGTCCTGGTCCTCGACACCGAGGTCTACTCGAACACGGGTGGGCAGGCTTCGAAGGCGACACCCCGCGGCGCCGGCGCGAAGTTCGCGGCCGCCGGGAAGTCGAGCGGAAAGAAGGATCTGGGCATGATCGCGACGGCGTATGGGAACGTCTACGTCGGGCAGATCGCGATGGGGGCGGACATGCCCCACACGGTCAAGGTGCTGTCCGAGGCCGGATCGCATCGCGGCCCGTCGCTCGTCATCGCCTACAGTCACTGCATCGCGCACGGGATCGACATGTCGACCGCGATGAGCCATCAGAAGGAGGCCGTCGACAGTGGCTACTGGCCCCTCTATCGCTTCGACCCGCGACACGCTGAGGCCGGCGAGCACCCCTTCCACCTGGATAGCAAGCGGCCATCGATCCCGCTGAAGGCGTTCACCTCGAAGGAAGCGCGCTACGCGATGCTCGGGCGCACCGACCCCGATCGGGCGAGACACCTGCAGCGGCAGGCGCAGGAGGACGTGGACGTGCGCTGGCACCTGTACGAGCAGCTCGCCAACGTCGAGCGCTCGAGCCTCGAAGCAGACCGATCCGGACGCGACGAGGAGGATGCCGACCCATGACCGTCGATCTTCGCACCACGTACCTGGGGCTGGAGCTCGCCAATCCGATCGTGCCGTCGGCCTCGCCGCTCGGCCAACGGGTCGACACGCTGCGCCGGCTGGAAGACGCCGGAGCGGCAGCGGTTGTCTTGCCCTCGCTGTTCGAGGAACAGATCGAGCACGAGGAGCTCCAGATACATGGCGCGTTCGAGACCGGCGCCGACAGCTTCGCGGAGGCGCTCTCCTATCTGCCGTCCTTCGAGGAATACAACACCGGGGGCGACGTCTACCTCCGCCATCTCGACGAGACGAAGAAGGAGCTCGGCATCCCGGTGATCGCCAGCCTGAACGGGATCTCCATCGGCGGTTGGACGAAGTACGCGCAGCGGATGCAGGATGTGGGGGCCGACGCGATCGAACTGAACGTCTACTTCATCGCGGCCGACCCGGACGAGCCCGGCGAGGCCGTCGAGCGGCGCTACGTCGATCTGGTCGCCGCCGTCCGCGCGGAGATCACGATCCCGCTCGCCGTGAAGATCGGGCCGTTCTTCAGCTCGGTGGGTCACGTCGCCCGGCAGCTCGTCGACGCGGGCGCGGATGGGCTCGTCTTGTTCAACCGGTTCATGCAACCCGACATCGATCTCGAAGAGCTCCGCGTCGATCCCACGCTGCATCTGTCCTCGCCCGACGAGCTGCGGCTGCCACTCCGCTGGATCGCGATCCTGCACGGGCGGATCCATGCGTCGCTCGCCGCGACCACAGGTGTGCACTCGGGCGCCGACGCGCTGAAGCTGCTCCTCGCCGGCGCGGATGTCGCGATGATGGCCTCCGCCCTCCTCCACGAGGGGCCCGAGCACGTCGGCGTGGTGCTCGACGAGATGCGATCGTGGATGGACGAACGTGGCTACGGTTCGATCCGCCAGCTGCGCGGCTCGATGAGTCAGGCGAACATCCCGAACCCGATCGCGTTCGCCCGGTCGAACTACGCGCAGCTCGTCACGTCGTTCGTCAGTCCGTACGACTGGCGGATGGCCGAGAACGAGCCGCACGCCTGAGCTGCGCGGTATCGTTCGCGTCCGATGAACATCGATGAGCTCCGATCGCGCGTCGCGGCCGACCTGCCGCGGACGATCGCCGACCTGGAGCGTCTGGTGCGTATCCCGTCGAAGGGCTATCCAGGCGATGACCCCGCGAACGTGCGGGCCTCGGCGGAGGCGACGCGCGACATCCTCGCCGCTGCGGGGGTCGCCGACGCCGAGCTGTGGGAGCTCGATGGTGGCCATCCCGCGGTGTACGGGCAGATCGCCGGGCCGGATGGCTCGCCGACGGTGCTGCTCTACGCGCACCACGACGTCCAGCCCGAGGGGCCGCTCGAACAGTGGGACTCGCCGCCGTTCGAGCCGGAGGTGCGCGACGGACGGATGTTCGGGCGTGGGACCGCGGACGACAAGTGCGGGATCGCGATCCACGCCGCGGCGATCCGCGTCCTGCTGAGCGAAGGTTCGCTCCCGTGCACGGTGAAGGTCCTCGTCGAGGGCGAGGAGGAGTGCTCGACGGCGCACCTGCCCGAGCTCGTGCAGGGACACGCGGACCTCCTGCGTGCCGATGTCGCCGTCGTCGCCGACTCCGGCAACTACCGGACCGGCGTTCCCACGATCACGATCAGCACCCGTGGCGTCACCGACAGCGTCGTGCAGGTGCGCGTGCTCGACCAAGCACAGCACAGCGGCTCGTACGGTGGGCCGATGCCCGACGCGATCACGGCGCTCGCTCGGATCATCGCCCGGCTGCATGACGATCGAGGCAACGTGACGATCCCCGGCCTGCAGCGCTCCCCATGGACCGGGACGCAGTGGCCCGAGGACGAGTTCCGGGACGAAGTGGGCGCGGTCCCCGGGATCGCGATGACCGGTGAAGGCTCGATCGCCGACCGCGTCTGGAGCGGGCCGGCGGTGGCAGTGCTCGGTATCGACGCTCCCCCCATCTACGGCTCGTCCAACCAGATCGTGCCGGTAGCTCGAGCGCGGGTCAGCCTGCGGATCGCTCCCGACGACGATCCTGTTAAGGCGAACGAAGCGCTGCGGGCCTTCCTGCTGAACGCGGCCCCATGGGGGGTCGAGGTGACGGTGGAGGGTGGCGCGTTCGAGGCCGGCCGCGGCTACGTCGTTGACACGCGGGTTCCCGCCTACTCGTCGGCCCGTTCGGCGCTTTCGGAAGCGTACGGCCGGGACGTGGTGGAGATGGGCACCGGCGGGTCGATCCCGCTCGTCCCGATGCTCGCGGAGACGTTCCCTGGCATCGCTGTCCTGATGTGGGGCGCTTCCGACGAACGCTCGAACCTTCACTCCGTGAACGAGAGCGTAGACCTCGGCGAGCTGGAGCGGATGACCGTGGCAGAGGCGCAGTTCATCCGGAAGCTCGCCGGCAACGCATAAGACGTCGATGGCTCCGATCGATGATCTGCTGGCGCGGATGGACGCCCTGCTGCAGCCGGTGCGATCCGCGGGTGACGAACGGCAGTACTTCCTGGCGACGTACATGCGGACGACGCTCGCGGTGAGATCAGAGATCGAGCAGGGCCGGTTCGTCGACGACGCGTGCACCGAACGGTGGGACATCGTGTTCGCGGACCTCTACCTGAACGCCCTCGACGCGTCGAACGCGACGGGCACCGCGCCCGGACCATGGCGGATCGCGTTCGAAGCAGCGAACACCGCCCCTCGAGTGCCTCCCGATCCGCCATCTGCTGCTCGGCATGAACGCGCACATCAACTACGACCTACCGCAGGCGCTGATCCAGGTGATCACCGACCAGGAGTTCGACGACCCGGCGCTCGTCGCCCGTCGCGGGCGGGATCACGAGCGCATCGACGCGATCTTGGCGAGTCGCGTGGCCGCGGAAGACGGCGAGCTGAAGCAGGTCGAACAACCCGGGGACCGCACGCTCCTCGGCCATCTGCTCACGCCGTTCAACCGCGCCGGCTCGAAGCGGTTCCTGAAGGAGGCGCGCGGCAAGGTGTGGCGGAACGGCCAGGCGCTCAGCCGGGCCCGTCGGGAGGGTCTGACCGAGCTGAGCACATGTCTCTATGAGTTGGAACAGCTCTCGGCCGCGCGCGTGGCGGACCTCCGCCGGCCCGGCCAGGTGCTGCTCCGCCTGTCGCGCGACGGGTTCGGGGTGCTGCTCCGCGACGCCTGACGCCGCGATGGTGTTAGCGTTTGACGCATGAGCCCGGATCCCGACACGCCCTCGGAGACGCCCGTCGAGGTCGTGCAGGCCGTGCCGGTCGAGGCAGGTGACGGTTCGATGATCCCGCAGGGCGCGCAGGAAACGATCACCGAACCGGCCAAGCTGTTGCGGATCGCGAGCATGGTGCGTGAGCTGCTCGAGGAGACTCGACACGCCTCGCTGGACGAATCGGGCCGCAAACGCCTGGCCGACGTGTACGAACGCTCGGTCGGGGAGCTTGGCGAATCGATCTCGGAGGACCTGCGGGAGGAGCTCGCCGCGCTCGCTCCTCCGATGGGAACCACACCGAGCGAGTCTGAGATCCGGATCGCGCAGGCGCAGCTGGTCGGTTGGTTGGAGGGCCTGTTCCACGGGATCCAGGCGGCGATGTTCGCGCAACAGGCGGCTGCCCGCGCGCAGTTCGAGGAGCTCCGTCGTCGCGGGCTCCCCGGCGGTCAGGATCCAACCCAGCCCGACGGCCCGCCGCGGGGCGGCCAGTACCTCTAGCTGGTACCTCTAACCCGGTCCGGCGGCGTCGAGGACGGCGACGGGCGTGGCCGCACCGCCGCGCGCCACCGCCCCGACCGCCTGCCCACCCCCGGCCAATCGCTGCGCGAAGTACACGGGGATGATCGAGAGCAGCATCAGCACCAGAGCCACCGCGTTCACGACCGGCTGCTGTTTCGGAAGGCGGATATTGTTGAAGATCCATAGAGGCAACGTGAGCGTGGATCCCGCCGTGAAATTGGTCACGACGATCTCATCGAACGAAAGCCCGAACGCCAGCAGACCGCCGGCTACGAGCGCCGTGCGCAGGGCCGGGAACGTCACGTACTTGAACGTCTGCCATCCGTCGGCCCCCAGATCCATCGACGCCTCCACGAGTGACGTCGGCGTTCGGCGCAGCCGCGCGATCACGTTGTTGAACACCACCACTATGCAGAACGTCGCGTGTCCGATGATGATCGTGAGGAGCCCGGGGGTCAGACCGATCGCGCTATTCGCGTAGTCGATCGAGGACGAGAGCGCGATCGCGGTCACGATCCCTGGCAGCGCGATCGGCAACACGAGCGCGAACGAGATCGTGTCGCGACCGAAGAACGTGAAACGGTGGACGGCGAACGCCGCGAGCGAGCCGAGCGCCAGCGCGATCGTCGTGGCGCCGATGGCCGCGATGATCGAGTTCTTGAGCGCGCCACCCAGGAGATCGTCGTTGAGTGCGGCCGTGAACCACTTCGTGGTCCACAGGTCCGGCGGCCACGAGTGCGAGATCCCTTTGTTGAACGCGTACAAGGCGAGGATGACGAGGGGTCCGTACAGGAACGTGAGCGCGAGGCCGGTTCCGGCCTTGATCATGAACCGAGCGAGTCGCGATTCCATGGTCTAGAGCGCCTCGAAGGCGCCCAGCTTCCGGGCGACCGACAGGTAGATCACCATGATGGCGATCGGGATCATGGTCAGAGCTGCCGCGAGCGGCAGGTTTCCCGCCAACCCCGACACCTGAAGATAGATCACGTTCCCGATGAAGAGACTCTTCCCGACGAGGACGGGCGTGATGTAGTCCCCGAGGGTCAGGGAGAACGTGAAGATCGACGCGGCGACGATCCCCGGGAAGACGAGCGGAACCACCACCCGGCGGAAGGTGAGACCGTTGCGCGCGCCAAGATCGCTCGATGCCTCCAGCAACGAATCCGGCACACGCTCGAACGCGGAATAGATCGGAAGGATGGCGAACGGGAGCCAGAGATAGCAGAACGTGATCCACACGGCCCAGTTGCTGGCCGAGATGCTGTGATGGATCCCGATGAAGGTGAGGAATGACTGGAGCGGTCCATCGCCAGCGGTGATGATCCGCCACGCGAATACGCGGACGAGGTAGTTCGACCAGAGCGGCATCACGACCGCGAGGAGGAGGACCGGGCGCGCTCGTGGTGACGCGACGCGCGCTCCGTAGTACGCGATCGGCGTCGCCAGGATCAGATCCGTCACCGTTACGGCCGCCGCCAAACCCACCGTACGGATCGCGATCGTCCGATAGACCGGCGCGCTCAGGAGCGTCTGGAAGTTCTGCAACCCCCAGACACGCTCGAGTTGGGATGATAGCTCGTTCAGGCGCCAGAAGGCCGTCACGAGCATCAGGACCAGGGAAGTCAGGTAGATGACGAGCATCCATACGGCGGTCGGACCGAGCGTGATCCACAGCTTCAACTTCGGGTGCCGGAAGAGCGCCGCCGACGCGCGACGGATCACGCCACCGGGTTGCGGCTGGGTCGAGGGCGGCGTGGCAGCCATGAGTCCTTCCACGTGTGAGGGGACCCAGTTACCCGGGTCCCCTCACACCTCTGCTGGGAGCTAGCCGGCTCCGGTGACGTCGATCCATGCGTTCGTCCACGCCGCGTAGTCGGTGCACGTGGCTCCGCGGTCGTCGCCACAATCGGACAACGGCGTCTTCCAGAGCTTCACCTGCGAAAGGAACGCGTCGTCGCCGCAGTGGTAGCTCTTCGCGTCTGCCCCGAGATCAGCGTTCAACTGATCGCACGAGGCGGTATTCGAAGGCGTCGCACCGTAGAACTCGGCCACTTGTGTCTGGACGTCTGGCCTGAGTGTGTACTCCATCCACTTGAGCATGCAGTTGGGGTGCTGCGCGTGGCTAGACATCATCCACGTGTCCGCCCAGCCGGTAACGCCTTCGGACGGGATCACGAAGTCGACCGGCACCTTGCCAGCCGCGGCGGTGTACTGCAGGTTCACGGGCCAGGCGGTGCCGATCACCATGTCCTTGGAGTTGAACCCGTCGATCTCGTCGGTATACACGGCCCAGTACTTCTTGATCATGCCGGCCTGCTGCTTCAACAGATCGGTGGCCGCGGTGAGCTGATCCTGCGTGAGCTCGTACGGATCCGTGATCCCCAGGTCCGGGTTGTGCGCCTTCAGATACAACGCCGCGTCGGCGATGTAGATCGGGCTGTCGTAGGCAGTGACGTTACCGGCGTACGGGTTCGGCGCTCCGTTGAGCGTGGTCTCGAAAACCGAGGCCCAGCTCGTCGGCGGGGTCGTGACCACGTCCGTGTTGTACATCAGGAAGTTCGGACCCCACATGTACGGGACGCCGTAGTGCACGCCGTTGACGGTGTTGTGCGCGGGCGCCTGCAACGACGGCATCACGTCCGCGTAGTCCGGGAATAGCTTCGTCACGTCGACCGCCGCGACGTCGCCGGCCGCGATCAACCGGTTGGTGGCGTCACCCGATGCGGAGACGCCGTCGTACGCCGTGCCTCCACTCTGGCGCATCAGGTTCACCATCTCGTCCGAGGTGTTGCCGTACTTGACGGTGACCTGGCACCCGGTCTCCGTCTCGAACGGCTTGACCCAGCTCTTCTCGGTGTAGCCCGGCCACGCGATCAAGTTCAGCTGACCTTCCGTGGCTCCGATCGTGTCGATCGCGGTCGGACCTGTTGAACCTCCGCCACCGCCGGTGGCGCCACCGCTGTTGTTGTTCCCTCCACCGCAAGCGGCCGCGAGCAACACGAGCCCAGCCAACGCGGCGACCGTCCTGGAAACGTTCCTCATCCGTGTCCCTCCCCCTGATCCATGGCTCCTTCGAGAGCCCCTTCCGCATGCTCGACCGGACGGTTGTTCTTCCGATCCCACACCAAGCGCACGGCCTTGCCGCGCACCTGCAACGCCTCCATCGATGATGTCGTCAGGTTCTGCTGCATCACCACCAGCTCGCCTCCCACTTCGAGCTGCACGATGTACCGGGTGATGGCACCCAGGTATACGACCTCGCGAACGTGCCCGGATGCCGAGCACTCGTCGGAACCCACCTGGACGTCGGACTCTCGCAACGAGATCTTCTCCGGACGAATCGTGAACGCCTGCATGTCGCCGGCGATCTCTAGGGCCGCCGCACCATCCAAGACGTTCGATACGCCGACGAACCCGGCGACGAATCCGGTCGCCGGGCGCTCATAGACCTCTGCCGGCGCCCCGACCTGCTCGATCTTCCCCCGGTTGAACACCGCGAGACGGTCGCTCATGGTGAGCGCCTCTTCCTTGTCGTGGGTGACGTAGATGAACGTCAACCCGACCGACTGTTGGATCTCCTTCAGCTCGATCTGCATGGATTGGCGGAGCTTCAGATCCAATGCGCCGAGTGGCTCATCGAGCAACAGGACCTTCGGGCGGTTCACCAGCGCCCGCGCGAGCGCGACCCGCTGTCGCTGCCCGCCCGAGAGCTGCGCCGGTTTGCGTTCGCCGAACAGGGAAAGCTGCACCATGGCGAGGGCGTCGTTCACGCGGGCACTGCGTTCGTCCTTCGGTACTTTCTTGACGCGCAGGCCGTACTCGACGTTCTCGGCCACCGTCATGTGCGGGAACAACGCGTAGTCCTGGAACACGGTATTGACGTCTCGTTGATAGGGCGCCAGTCGCGAGACGTCCTGGCCTTGCAGGAGGATCTTGCCTTCTGAGGGCGCCTCGAACCCGGCGATCATGCGCAGGCACGTGGTCTTGCCCGACCCCGACGGTCCCAGCATGGAGAAGAACTCTCCCTCAAGGACATCCAGGTCCACGCCATCGACCGCCGCGACGTCGCCGAATCGCTTGACGACGCCCTCCAGGCGCACCGCGACCTGCGATGTTGGATGCGAGGACGCGTTAGTCATGCTCACGGCTGTGTCGGCCAATATCGATCTCCCTCGAAGACCCTCGTAAGGATCCGAACATCCTTCCACGGGAATCACCCGTGCAGCAAGGCGGCCCGCAGGAACAACTCAGGCGGCCGGTTCGGCCGAGCCGGCGAAGTCGCCCACCGTGGTGTGCCCGTCCTGGAGCGCCCGGGCAAGTCCTCGAGTGAGTGCGCCCACGACCCCCGGCCCCTGATAGATCAGCGAAGAGTAGATCTGCACCGTGTTCGCACCGGCCTCGAGGCACGCGAGCACGTCTTGCCAGGTGGAGATCCCACCACACGCGTTGACGGGGATAGAGGCTCCGACCGCGGCTCGCATGTCCGCCAGGATCGGTGGCGTGCGCCCCCACAACGCCGCGCCCGAGAGCCCTCCCACGCCAACGGACAGATGAGCATCCTGCACCAGGCGCGTGTTGGAGCACGTGAGCCCAGAGGCGCCGGCCTCGAGCGCGATCGTCGCGAGCGCCAGAACGACGTCGCGTTCGACGCCGCTCGTGAACGGCGGCAGCTTCACGAAGATCGCCGTGGCCGATCGCCCGCGCATCGCGGCGACCAATCCGCGAAGGTGCGCCTCGTTGTCGCGATCCCGGCCCCACGACACGTTGGGGCAGCTCGCGTTCAGCTCGATGCCGTCAGCGAGCGGTTCCAGCAGGGTGAACGTGGCGAGCGCGTCATCGAGGGCTTCGTCGGCCACACTGACCAGCCGGGGAACCAGAGAACGTGGCCGGTGGACCAGGTTCCCCGCAGCCGCCGTGGCGCCGGGATTGGGCAGCCCCATCGCGTTCGTCATGGACGCACGTGACGGATAGCGAACGATGCGAGGCTTCGAGTTCCCCCCTCTCGGGGCGTGTGTGATCGTTCCACCGACGACATAGCCGAATCCCAACGCCCCCAGCGCATCGAGATGGGCGCATGTCTTGTCGAACCCTGCTGCCAAGCCGATCGGGTTCGACAACGGGATCCCGGCGAACGTCGTGGCCAGTCGCGGATCCTCGACGGCCTGTCCGAGGCGGGCCCACGGAAGCGGGAGCCGCAACATCGCGCCCGCGAGTCGATGGGCGGATTCCGGCGGGAGAGCGAAGAACAGCGGGCGACCGACGGCCGAATACCACCCCATCGACCGCCTATGCTACCGGGCGCATGGCCGACCCGAGCAACGACGACCTCGTTCGGCGCCTGGTCGAGGTCTCCGAGTTGCACGGGGACTTCGTCCTGTCGAGCGGGAAACACTCGAACGTCTACTTCGACAAGTTCCGGTTCCTGACGCGTCCCGACCTGCTTCGCGACCTCGCCCGTGAGGTCGCGAACTTGCTCCCTTCCGGAACGGACCACCTGGCGGCGCCCGAGGGCGCCGCCACGTTGCTGGTCGCCGCCGTGTCGCTCGAGACGGGGCTGCCGGTCGCCGTGGTTCGCAAGGAAGTGAAGGCCTACGGGACCATGGAGCAGGTCGAAGGACATGCGCCTGCCGGCGCTCGAACGGTGCTCATCGAGGACGTCAGCACGACCGGACACCAGGTGCTCGCGGCGGCCAAGGTCTTACAGGCGGCGGGGGTCGTCGTCACGCGGATCGTGTTGGCGATCGACCGGGGAGGCGCGGATCATCTCCGCAAGGCAGGCTACGACGTGGCGGCGGTCGCCGTGCTGCGCCCGGCGACCTGAGTCTCGAACGACGGCGGCTCAGTTGCGGATGCAGCGCCAGATCTGCAGGCGCCAGAGCCATCGGCTGCCGCGCCGGTGGAGGTTCAAGAGGCCTTCCTTCATCATCCGCGCGACGGCCACGGACTTGCCCACGATGTCGGGGAGCGGGAACTCTCGCTCCATCACGCGCTCCATGTTGTCGCCGAAGACCAGATGCGCGGCGGCGAGGATCGCCTTCTCATCCTGGATCGTCCCGGTCGGCAGATACAGCCGGCCGCCGGGCGCCAGGGTGTCACCGATGCTCTCGAGCATCAGCCGGGGCAGCTCCGCGCCGGTGGGTCCACCCGCGCGTCCGTCGGGGAACCAGCCCGTAACCTGAGCGATCTCGTCGGGGATCCCCGAGACGTCGCCGATCAGCACGGATGCGTGCACGTCGCGAACGGGGTCTAGCAGGCTCCCGGCGCGGAACTCGACGCGGTCGTCCAACCCGAGCCGCTTCGCGTTCTTCGATGCGGCCTCGACGGCTTCTTCGGAGATGTCGCAGCCGATCACCCGCTTGGCGCCCAGACGCGCTGCGACGAAGGACAACACGCCGCTCCCGCATCCGACATCGATCACCGTGTCGTCGGGGCCGATCTCTAGAGCATCGGCGATCGTGCGACTGGTGTGCGTCGGGCTGAAGACGCCGGGGTTCAGCAGGATGGTGAACGGACCCGTGCGGCCCTTCCACTCCATCTCGGTCGACGCGACTCGGCTCATCGTGGGCTCCATCGTCTGCTTTTCAGCGGTGCGCAGTCAACCGCGGGGGGTAGAACTCGCTGGTCACACACACAGATTACACGTCGGGCGGATCGAATGCCGCGGTCGATCCGGGTACGAGCGCCCCTCGATCGACCCGGGCGGCATCGGCCTCGAGCTTGTCACGGAGCGCGAGCGTGTGGATGCCGCGATGGCCGTCGGGATACCTTCCGACCCGGCTCGATGCGCGCCGGAGCAGCGTCACGGTGCCGTGGGCGTTCCCTCGAAGCAGGTGCACGTAACCCGCTCCCATCTGTGAGAGCCCTTTGAAGAACTCCGCATCGTCCGTGCCGCGGGCCTGTTTCCAGGCCGTCTCCCATGCTTCGTGTGCCGGGAAGAATCGTCGTTCCCGCGTGTAGCGGCGCCCCAGCTCGTGGTTCTGCTCGAGCGTCAGGCTGTCGAAGTCCTCCATCTGCAGCTGGTTCTCGGCGTCCCAGGGCTGCGGGCGACCGAGGAGGTCGCGAGGACGTCGGGGCTTCTGCCGCTTCTCGCTGGGAACGCCGGTCTTGCCGCGGGCCTCCTGTGGCATCGAGCCATGCTACCGGTCACCGACGAGGGCTATCGCTCCCCGTCGCCCATGCCGACGACCTCGTCGAGTCCTTCGCGAAGCGCCTCGAAGCGTCGCTCGCCGAGCGAGCGGCGCACCCGCGCCTCGAGCGCCTGCACGAGCCTTCGGTATTCCGTGGTGGCCCTCCGCCCGCTCGCGGTGAGCTTCACGACCTTCGCGCGAGCATCCTCCGGATCGGGCACCCGTCGCACGTATCCGCGGGATTCCAGATCGTCGACGACGAGCATCATGCCCTGCTTCGTCATCCGCGATCGCCGCGCGAGCTCCGTGAGCCGCGTGCCCGAACGGCGATCGACGTACAGGAACACCGCCGCGTGGCCGGCCCGGATGTCGGGATACCCGCGTTCCTCGAGCGAGGCGACCAAGTCCGCGGAGAGGACCCGGTGGGACTCGAGGAGGAGCCGGGCAAGATCGATCTCGCTCACGGGTCATCCTTCATCGGAACGACCGCTTGGTCAACGAGCCTTACCATCGCCCTCCGCTAGCCTGGTCGCATGACGATCGAGGTCCGCGAGGTTCGCCCGGAAGAGCACGCCGAGGCCGGCGAGGTCACCGCCGACTCGTATCGAGAGTTCGCGCGCGAAGGCGACCCCGATTGGCCCGTGTATCTGCAACGGATCGCCGACGTCCGGGGGCGCGCCGCGCTCGCGATGGTTCTGGTGGCGATCGAAGACGGCCGCATCCTGGGAACCGTGACGCTGGAGCTCGACGGGCGGATCGACGGCGATCACGGAACGCTCGCGTCCGACGAAGCGCACATCCGCATGTTGGGCGTGCACCCCGACGCGCGGGGACGTGGGATCGGCCCTCTCCTGATGGACGCATGCGAGGAACGCGCTCGAGCAGCCGGACGAACGCTGATCACGTTGAACACGGCCGGTCAGATGGAGGCCGCGCAGCGGATGTACGGATCGCTCGGGTACGAGCGGGGTGAGGACTGGCGGTTCAGCGAGGACTTCGTGCTCCTCAGTTACTCGAAACAACTGGTCTGAGCCAGACTAGCTGGGGCCGTTCGGCGCGCTCGCTGTGCGGACCACCTCTGCGGTCGAATGGATCAGGCCGTTCTCACACTCGACCCGAACCAGCAGCCCGCCGTTTGAACTGCTGCTGGTAGAGCTGCGTGTAGAGTCCGCGCTTCTCCAGGAGCTCCTCGTGGGAACCACGCTCGGCCACACGGCCGCGATCGATCACGAAGATCACGTCGGCTTTCAGGATGGTGGACAAGCGGTGCGCGATCGCGATCGTCGTGCGGCCTTCCATCAACGGCTCCAGCGCCGCCTGGACCAGCCGTTCGGACACGGTATCCAGCGACGACGTCGCCTCGTCGAGGATCAGGATGCGAGGATCTTTGAGGATCACGCGCGCGATCGCGAGGCGCTGCTTCTCGCCCCCGGACATCTTGTAGCCGCGCTCCCCCACGATCGTGTCGTACCCCTCGTCGAGCTCGACGATCCGGTCGTGGATGTTGGCCGCGCGGGCTGCCGACTCCAGCTCCTCCTGCGTCGCGTCGGGGTTGCCGTAGAGCAGGTTACGCCTGATGGTCGTGTTGAAGAGATAGGTCTCCTGCGTCACGACGCCGATCATGTCGCCGAGCGATTCAAGAGCGATCTTGCGCACGTCGATCCCGTCGATCTCCACGGCGCCTTCCTGTATGTCGTAGAGGCGCGGGACAAGGTAGGTGATCGTGGTCTTGCCCGCACCGCTCGGGCCGACGAGCGCAGCCAGCTGACCGGGCAGGATCTCCAGATCCACGCCGTCGAGCGTCCAGGGCCTGGGTAGCTCCTGATCCAGATCGCCTGCGGACGGAGGGATGTCCGGTGGCGAGACGGGGACCTCATCTGGGGCCGGGGTGTCGTAGTGGAAGCGCACCTGTCGTAGCCGCACCTGCCCTCGGACCTGAGCGGGCTCGATCACCACGGCCTCCCGGTCGTCCTGGATCTCTTGCGGCATGTCCAGGTATTCGAAGATCCGATCGAAGAGTGCGAACGACGTCTGTACGTCGTTCGACACTTGAAGCATCGACCCGATGGGGAAGAAGATCCGAGATTGAAGAGTGGTGAACGCCACTAGGTCTCCCGGCGTGAGCGTGAGCGAGTTCCGAGCGTTCACGTAGCCGGCGACCAGGTACACGACCGCTGGCATGATCGAGAAGAACGTTCCGACGACCGCGAAGAACGATTGCCCGATCATCGTCTGGCGGATCGTCAGATCGGTGAGCCGTTGGTTCTCCTCGCGGTATCGCTTGATCTCGTGGCGCTGCCGGCCAAAAGACTTCGCGAGCAGGATCCCCGAAACGGACAGCGTCTCCTCGGTGATGGCCGTGAGATCCGCGAGGGTTTTCGCGGTGCTGGTCGCGACCTTGCGTCGCGCCCTCCCCACCTTGACGGTGAGCCACACGAAGATCGGCGTCAGGCAGAGCGACAGGATCGTGAGCTGGACCGAGAGCAGGAGCATCGCGATCAACGAGCTCACGATGATGACGACGTTCGACAGCAAGCTCGCCGCGGTCGAAGTCACGACGCTCTGCACGCCGCCCACGTCGTTCGCCAGACGCGACTGAATCTCGCCGGTCCGGGTCGTGGTGAAGAACCGCAACGGCATGTACTGCAGGTGCTTGTACAGCGAGTTGCGGAGATCCTGCATGACCTGAAGGCCGACCAGGTTGGAAAGATACGTTTGACCCACGCCGATCGCACTCGTCACGAACGGGATGGCGATCATGATGCCTACGAAGACCCATAGCGCGTGCATGTTGGGGCATGCCAACCCGGAACACGTTCCGACGTTAGGACCTTTGGTGGGACCGAACAGGGCGTCGTCGAAGATCTTCTTGATCATCAACGGGTTCACCACGCCCAGCCCCGAGGAGAGGACGATCGCCACCCCTACGACGGAGACCTTCCTTCTGTAGGGACGGAAGATCGACACGACGCGGCGGATGGTGGTGCGCGTGATCGGACGCTTGTCTTCCGGTGCTATCGGCGCTCGATAGAACCCCCCGTGTCGACCCATGGTTCCCAGGATACGAGCGAGTGCCGATACGACCGTCGGCGAGACGGAGAGTTACTCGCCGATGCAGAACCCGGCGATCTCTGCCGAGCTGTGTGCGTCCCCCGGATCGAGCTCGTAGTGATCGACGCCGGGGCCTCCGATCACGGTGTCGTTGCCGCCGACCTCGTCGAGTCCCGAGACGCAAACGTCGTTGCCCGGCCCGCCGTTCACGACGTCGGAGCCGAAGTCGCCGGTGAGCGGGAAGTCGGAGGCCGTGCCACCGAACACGTGATCGTCGCCCCCCAGGCCACGAACGAGGTCCCGATCGCCGCCGCCGTACAGCGTGTCGTCGCCACCACCCCCGAAGATGGTGTCGTTCCCGGGGCCGCCGTAGACGATGTCGGCTCCCGACCGCGCCTTGATGACGTCGCGGCCGCCGAGCCCGCAGATCACGTCGTCACCCGTCGTGCCGGTGATCGCGTCAGGCCCGGATGTGCCGGTGATCGTGCACGCCGCTCGGTGATGCACCGCCGATGTAACGGCAAGAGCCTGCGACGGCACGCCGAGCCAGAGCAGCGTCACTGACAGCCAGAGGAACACGCGACGTACCGGCATCAGGATCCCTTCTCGAACACTTGGCGCACGCTATCGGCGTTGACCAGACGGGTCAACGGCCCTGGCACCGCGGGGTACGCTTCACGCGTGCACGATCCCGCGCTGCAACTGGCGATCTTCGGTCGTATGGCGCTGGCCGCCGCGCTCGGATTCGCCGTCGGCATCGAACGAGAGCTGCGCGGCTCGCCCGCGGGCGAGCGCACGATCGCGCTCGTCGCGGCCGGTTCGGCGGGGTTCGCGTCGCTGGCGGTGAACGTCTTCCCGGGCACCGGAGGGCAGGTGCTCGCGGGCGTGGCGACGGGGGTTGGGTTCCTGGGCGCCGGTGTCATCTGGCGCGGGAGCATGGGGCCGGCGCGCGGCCTGACGTCGGCGGCCGCCACGTGGACCGTGGCCGCCATCGGGATCCTGACCGGTACCGGCCTCTATCTCACCGCGGTGCTCGCGACGCTGCTCACGTTGGGGATGTTGGAGTTCGCGCACCTACCGTTCCTGGGACGCTGGGTGCATCGGATGCGGCCTACGGACCACTCGGACGAGCCGCCAACGACAGCGCCCGACCGATGACCTCGTCCAGCATCTCCCGAGTCAGCTTTCCGGTGAACGTGTTCTGCTGACTCGGGTGGAAACAGCCGAGCATCGTGAGCCGCCCCACCGCCGCTTCCGCGCCGTGCCCGAAGTGGGGCTTCGGCCGGATCACCCCACCCGCCGAGGCGAGCGCTCGCAATGCGCCGTCCCATGCGAACGAGCCAAGCGCGACGACCACGCGGAGATCGTCGAGCGCCGCGATCTCGCGTTCGAGGAATGGCAGGCACGTGTCGCGTTCCTGCGGCGTCGGTTTGTTGCCCGGGGGAGCACATCGGTTCACCGCGGTGACGTAGACGCCGGAAAGGCGCAGACCGTCGTCGCGCGCAACCGAAGTCGGCTGGTTCGCAGCGCCGCAACGATGAAGCGACGCGAAGAGGAAGTCGCCCGAGCGATCCCCCGTGAAGATGCGGCCCGTCCGATTGCCGCCTTGTGCAGCCGGGGCCAGACCGAGGATCATCACGCGCGCCGACGGGTCGCCGAAGCCCGGCACCGGTCGTCCCCAATACTCCTGATCGGCGAACCGCGGAACCTTCTCGCGCGCGACCTCCTCGCGCCACGCGACCAACCTCGAACATGCGCGACACGCAACGACCTCGGTGTGGATCCGGCCCAGCTCGCCCGCGTTCATCCCAGGAGCGGGAACGCGTCCGCCCGAGCACCTAGGAGCGTTCGTTCGCCGGGGGTCAGCGCACGCCGGCCGGTTCCGGTCTCGATGTACGTCAAGCCGGACCACCCCAGCCTCGCCGATGGATCCTCGCCCAGGAGGCCGGTCAGGATGCCGAGGACGACGGAGGCGGCGGCCGGCGAGAGCCACGGGTCGCGATCGAGGGCGTCGGCCAGATCCAGGCCGTGGACACCGATCTCGAGGATCCGGGTCTTCAGGAACTCGTCGAGGCGGACCGTGGTCAAGCGGGTGCGGAGCAACCGTTCGGGCTCCTCGACGCGAGCGGCCGCCAGGCACTGACGAAGCGTCTCATCGAGTCCGAGCACGAGCGCCGCCGTCGAGTCGAATCGATCGGCAGTCTCCATCGAGCTCGCGGTGATCATCGGACCCTCCGCCCGAGGGTCATAGCTCTGCCAATAGGAGATCGCATCGGTCGGCGCCGCGACCGGGGCGGGCTCGTTGAGATAGGTGACGACCCGGTCCAGGTCGCGAAGCATGTGCCCGACCAAGATCCGTACGTCCCACGGCGGACACCGCGTCGGCCTCGCGAACACCTCCGGCGGTAGCCCGGCCACGACGTTGATGGCGAGGCGGCATTCGTCGTCTAGGGTGGCGAGCAGATCCTCGAGTCCCATCGCCCGCGGAGCCTACCGCGGACCCGGCGGCCGAGCGCCTACAGGTGCTCCTTGAACCAGCCCACGATGCGTTCCAGCCGATCGACGCGCCGGTCTGGACGACCGAGGATCAGCATCACGTGCGACTCGTCCGGGTAGCGCACCATCTCCACCTCACGTCCGAGCGTCTTCAAGATGGCGAACGGGATCTCACTGTTCACGGGCGGGCACCGCAGGTCGTCCTCGCACTGCAGGAGCAGCAACGGCGCCTCGTTCAGGTGGATCTTCGTGTACGGAGACCGCTCGAGCCAATCGTCGAACGAGTCGGACGGGAGGACCTTCCCCGTTGCCGACTTCCCGATGTCGGTGCCGAAGTCGCTGTTGCCGAACTCGGCCACGAGGTCGGTCACCGGGTTTTCGCTGACGCCGGCGGCGAACCGCCCAGGGAAATGGCCGAGCAGCCAGTGCACCATGAAGCCTCCGTACGATAGGCCGAGCACGCCGACGCGTCGCCGATCGGTCAGACCCATCCGGACGACCCGATCGACCATCAGCAGCAGATCGGACGCGTCGGCGTCGCCCCACGCGCCATCGATCGCTCGCGCGAAGTCCTCGCCGTAGCTCGTGGAGCCGCGTGGGTTCGCCCACATAACGTGGAATCCGGCATCGCCGAGCGCGAGCATCTCCATCCACGGCGTCGGATTGTGGGCGGCGTGCGGACCGCCGTGCACCTGGATGACGAGGGGCGCCTTCCGGTGCCCCCGTGCTCGGAGTAGCCATCCCTCCACCGTGTGCCCGTCGCGATGCCTGACCTCGAGCCGCTCCGGCACCCGCCGGAACGGACCGAACCAGCGGCTCCCGTTCGTCGTGATCCGACGGAGTCTCTCGTCTTCGATGGCGTACACCTCGCCGACGTCCGAGTTGACGTTGGCGACGACCGCCATATGGCCACCCGCGGCGACGAGCGCCGTGCACACGATCTCTCCACCGGCGAGCGGTGTGGCAGATCCGTCCAGGCCGAACCGATACGGCCGGCTCCGTCCCCGGTCGCTCACGAGCCCCACGATCGTGTGCGCGTCCAGCCATCCGAGCGTCGCCCCGAACGCCGAGCTCGGGTCGACCAGATCGCCGTAGGTCACGGTGCTCACCGTTCGATCACCCACACCCTCATCCAGCGGACGGAGCCCGGCGCGCTCCGCCAGGTAGACGAGCTGTCGCTCCCAGCCGATGGGATCCGGCCGGTCGATCCCGGCGACCGCGAGGCCGCCGGGGCCCCACGCCAACCCCCACACGCCGCCGCCGAGCGTGGCGAGCGAGCGCTCCTTCGTGTTCCTTGGCGTGTTCCTTGGCGTGTTCCTTGGCGTGTTCCGTGGCGTGTTCTTCGGAGCGCCACCGCCCGACGGGACCCACCAGGCCTGCGTGACCTCGAAGGTTGCGAGGTCCGGCCGGGGGTCCGCGAGGAACGCGATCCTCGAGCCGTCCGGGGACCAGACGGCTCGCGTCACGTCGAACGCCGGGCGGGTCATACGAACCGGTGTACCGCGGCCGCTCGCTTGCGCGGCCCACACGCTCGTGTTCTGGTCGCGGACTCCCAATCCGTCCACGCGCCAGACGTAGTCGCGGATGCGCCGCGCGACGGGATCGTCCTTCTTACCGACGATGAAGCGCTGTTCCCCGGAGCCCGCCAGGAGCAGGAAACGTTTGCCGTCCGGCGACCATTCGGCCGCTCCGGCGCCGTCGGGCATCTCGACGATCATGCGTGCCTCGCCACCATCGATCGGCATCGTCCAGATCTGGGGCTTCTCGTTTCGATCCGAGACGAAGAGCAGCGTCGAGCCGTCGGGGGAGAATCGCGGCTGCCCGTCCAACGCGTCGGCGAACGTCAGCTGCTCGGCGCGCCCACCGCGATAGGGCACCCGCCAGAGGCGGGAGCGGTACTTCCCGTCCTCGATCGTGCGACGGGAGTAGACGAGCGTCTCGCCGTCGGGGGACAGGGCAAGCCCTTGGATCATGACCTGCTTCAGGACGTCTGCGGGACGGAACGGCTTCTGGACGACCGGCATCATCGCTCCCCTCGATGCGGTGAACGAGGCATCACATCACAGATCGCGTTGACGCGCGGCCGCCCAGTCGTCGTATCCGCCGATGTGGCTGGTCAGTCCACCGTCTCGAACCTCGACGATCCGGTCGGGGATGCGATCCAACAGGTAGCGGTCGTGCGAGATCACGAGCACCGTGCCATCGAACGACTCGAGGGTGGACTCGAGCACTTCCATGCTCTCGATGTCCAGATGGTTCGTCGGCTCGTCGAGCAACAGGCAGTTCGCGCCGCCGAGCATCAAGAGGCAGAGCTGGAGCCGCGTTCGTTCGCCGCCGGACAGGGTCCCGACGGGCTGGCGCATCTGCTCGTAACGGAACAGGAACCGCCCCAAGAGGGACACGGCATCTTCTTCGTACATCGCCTTCGCGTTCCGCACGAACTGGATCGGCGTGAGGTGCGGTGGCTCGGTCTCGTGGCCTTGTGCCAGGTAGCCGAAGACGACCGATAGACCTGCCCAACGCTCCCCCGCGGTGGGCTCCATCGAACCCGCCAGGACCTGTCCGAGCACGCTCTTGCCGGCGCCGTTCGCACCGATCACGCCCACCCGTTCGCCGCGCGTGATCGTCAGATCGACGTCGAGCAGCACCGGATCGTCATCGAAGGCTACCGTTACGCCCCGGAGCTCCACGATCTTCTTCCCACCCCGCTGCGCGGCCCGCATCTCCAGGGCGATCTTGCGCCGCTCGAACACCGGACGGTCGATCTTGTCCATCCGGTCGATCTGCCGCTGCTTGTTACGTGCCTGTTTGATGTGCCGCTCGTTGACCACGATGCTCGCCCAGAGCTTGAACCGTGCGATCGCCTCTTCGAGCCGGGCGATCTCCTTCTGCTGCGAGACGTAGAGCTGCTGCTGGCGCTGGAGCGCGATCTGTTTCGCGACGGCGAACGCCGAGTAATTGCCGGGCCACATCGTGATCTTCCCGTTGTCGAGCTCGCCGATCTGGTCGACGGTGTCGTCGAGGAGGTACCGATCGTGCGAGACCGCGACGACCCCTCCGGAGAAGCCCCCGATGAGCTCCTCGAGCTGGAGGCGACGGTCGGCGTCCAGGTGTGTCTCCGGTTCGTCGAGCAGCAGGAGGTCGGGCTGGGTGATCAAGCAGGCGGCCAGCGCGACGAGCTTGCGCTGCCCACCGGAGAGCTGGACGGTCGGAAGCTCCAGGTCCTCCTCCGGGATGTCGAGCGAGAGGAGCTGGCTGCGAACCTGTCCGGCAAGCCCCGGCCCGCCGATCTCGACCCACCGGTCGAGCAATCCCGCTTGACGAGCCAGCACGCGCTCCATCCGGGAGAGGTCGGCGATCAACTCGGGCCGCGCGAGCTCCTGCTCCACCGCGCGCAGCTGACCGTCGAGCTCCGCGACGTCGGGGCGCGCGGCCATGACCGTCGCCTCCGCGGTCCGTTCGTCGCCGTCGGGATTCTGGTCCAGGTACGCGGTCACCAGTCCCCTGCGGCGCACCACTTCCCCGGAGGACGGTTGCTCCATGTCGGCGAGGATCCGCAGCAGCGTGGACTTCCCGGCGCCATTGGGACCGACGATGCCGATCCGTGCGCCGTCCACCACTTCGAAGTCCAAGCCCGAGAACACCGTCCACGAGCCGAACGACTTCTCGACACCGACGAGCGCAGCGAGCGTGGTCACGGCCGGAGCGCGGCGTTCATCTCGCGCAAGGACGGCGGTGGATCCGATGCTTCCAGCCACCGCTCCATGTTCGCCTTCACCGCCGGCCACTCGGAATCGAGCATCGCGTACCAAGCCGTGTCACGGTTCCGCCCCTTGATGATCATGTGATGACGGAAGACGCCCTCGAACGTGAACCCCAGGCGATCGGCAGCGGTCCTCGATCGCGCGTTCAACGCGTCGCATTTCCACTCGACCCGTCGATGGCCCAACGTCTCGAACGCCTCGCGCAGCATCAGGTAGACGGACTCCGTGTTCGCGCGCGTGCGTTGCGCGCGCGGCGCGTACCAGAGGTGTCCGAGCTCCAGATGGCGCATGGCGAGATCCACGCTCATGAACGTCACCACGCCGACGGCCCCTCCGGATGCCAGATCGATCACGGCCAGGAACAGCGGGTCCTCCGACGCCTGGAGCAGCTCGAGCCATGCGCGCATCCCCGCCTCGTCCGCCCAAGGTCCGTAGGCTAGGTACGTCCACATACGAGCGGCCTCGTCGCTGCCGTCGTGCGACGCCGAGAACAACCCCGGCCCGTGTGCCGCCGGGTCGACGGGGACGAGCGAGACGAACCGTCCCGTGAGCTGCGCACGCGATGGACGCCGAGCGGGCGATCCACCCACCGGCTCGCCGACGGGGAGCTCGTCCGCGTTCACGGCTATGTCGCTCGCGCCGCCAGCGCGGAATCCGCCAGCACGTCGAGCGCCTCGTCGAGCTGGCCGTCGGTGATGACGAGCGGCGGCAGGTGTCGCAGGACGTTGTGATAGGGACCGCATGACACGGTGATGAGGCCACGACGCTGTGTTTCGGCCATCAGCCGGCCGACGAACGCACCGTCGGGCTCCTTCGTCTCGCGGTTCGACACCATCTCCACGCCGATCATGGCGCCCAGGCCGCGCACCTCGCCGATCTGCGGGAGGTCGAGCGCGAGCTGCTCCCATCGCGAGCGGATCGCCTTGCCCACCACGTCCGCGCGCTCGATGAGCCCCTCTTCCTCGATCACATCGAGGACGGCGTTCGCGGCGGCGCATGCGACCGGATTGCCGACGTAGGTGCCGCCGATCGCCGACGGACCCGGCGCGTCCATGATGTCGCGACGTCCAACCACCGCCGAGAGTGGGTATCCGGCGGCCAGGGCCTTCGCCAGGATCACGATGTCGGGATCCAGGTCGAAATGCTCGCTCGCCAGGAACGTGCCGGTGCGCCCGAACCCGGATTGGATCTCATCGGCGATCGTCAGGATGCCGTGCTCGCGGCAGAGCGCCTGCACACCGGGCAGGAACTCCGGACCGGGAACGACGTAGCCGCCTTCACCGAGCTCCGGCTCGAAGATCACGGCCGCGACCGACTGCGGGTCGACCATCGTGGCGAAGGCCCGCTTCAGCTCCTCGAGCGCGATCAGGCCCGAGCGCTCGGGGTCGGGGCTTCGATACGGATAACTGAACGGCACCCGGTAGATCTCCGACGCGAACGGCCCGAATCCCCGCTTGTAGGGTGTGTGCCGGCTGGTGAGCGACATCGTGAGGAGCGTGCGCCCGTGGAACGCGCCCTCGAAGCAGACGATCGCGTGGCGACCCGTCGCGGCCTTGGCGAACTTCACGGCGTTCTCCACGGCCTCGGCTCCGGAGTTGAACAGCGCGACCTTGCGGTCGGGACCCACGCGCTGCACCAGACGCTCGGCCAGCTCGACGTAGATCTCGTACGGCACCACCGTGAAATCCGTGTGGGAGAACTTCGCGGCTTGCCGCTGGACCGCCTCGACGACCTTCGGATGAGAATGACCGACCAAGAGACAGCCCAAGCCACTCGAGAGGTCGAGCATGGTGTTCCCGTCCACGTCGGTCACGGCGGCGCCGAGCCCGTGGTCGATGACGGCGTTCACATGCAGATCCAGCGGATCACAGACGACCTGCTCCTTGCGAGCGATGATCGCTCGCGACTTCGGGCCGGGCAGCTCGGTGAACATCTCGATGGTGGTCACGGCGTTCTCCTCTTGGGGACCAGCCGGGAAGGCTATCAGCGGGCGCCGAGCTCGCGGAACCGCTCGGCCGCCCGGGCGAACGGCTCCAACGGACCCAACAGCTCCTCGACCGCCCAGATCAACCCCTCGAACCCGCCGAGCTCCGGAGCGTCTTCGCGGAAGTGCCTCGCCCGGTCGAGCGCATCGGCGAGACCCTGCTCGCATGCCGTCCATTCCAACTCGATCTCGTCCGCGCACCAGCCGGACATCAGCTCGCGGCCGCGGGCGAGTCCTCCTTCGAACTCCATCAACGCGTCGGGGAGCGAACGACCCGGCATCCGGGTCGTCGGCATCACCTCGGTGAGCGCTGCCTTCGCCGGCTCGACCTCCGCGAGGACCGAATGGAACGCCGCGAACGGCGCCTGGAGCGCGAGTGGCAGTCGCTTGCGGCGGAAGATCACGCGCCGAACGCCTCGACACGAGCGGTCACGATCGCCGCCGGGTCATTGGTCGCGACCGCGTCCACCCCCGCGTGGAAGAGGTCGACCGCGACGAGCGGGTCATCGGTGATCCACGTGCCCAACCGCATCCCCGCCGCGTGAACCTCATCGGCGAAGGACGCGCCCGCCGCAAGCACCGAGCCCGCGTACGGCAGCACCCATCCGTGCCCGTGCTCCCGGGCGAACCCGAACGCAACACGTCCACCGACGTCCTCGGTCGTGAGCAACCCGGTCGGGATCTCGGGAGCGAGCTCGAGCGCGCGGGCGATGGAGAGCGGGTTGAAGCTCGACAATAGGACGGATCCGACGAACCCGGCGTCATCGAGCGCACGGAGCGTCGCCTCGACAGCGGGCTCTGTGGTCCCGTCGAAGTCGGGCTCGCCGGGAACGTTCTTGATCTCCACGTCCACGGCGGCGCGGCTCGACAGGCACGCGAGTGATTCCAGAAGTGTCGGCACCTCCGTTGCGTCGCCGTCAGAGGTGCGGATCCGCAAGCGTTTCAACTCGAGGAGTGAGAGATCGCGGACCAGGCCGTGGCCATCCGTGGTCCGTGAGACGTCGGGATCGTGCATGATCACTGCCACACCGTCGGCGGTCATCCGAACATCGAACTCCACCACGTCGGTCCCTGCCGTGATCGCCAACTCGAACGCAGGCAGCGTGTTCTCCGCCTCCTCGGCAGAGGCGCCGCGATGCGCAACCACCAGCCTTTCGACCTCTTGACTGAATCGTCGTTCAGACATTACGCTCCCCCGGTTCCCCGTCCCGCGGGCGGTTGATCCGGTTCAACACCGGGGTCCGATGGTGCCACATGATTGAACGAAGATTCAGACACGACCCCGACCAAACGACGTGGATCGACGGCGCCCGGTGCATCGGTGAGGATCCGGAGCTCTTCTTCCCTATGGGCGCGCCGTCGCTCGTCGCCGCTCAGACCGTTCGCGCCAAGGCGGTCTGCGACGGCTGCCCGGTCCTGCATGAATGCCTGGAATGGTCGCTCGCCACGGCCCAGGATGCGGGCGTCTGGGGTGGGCTCGACGAGGACGAGCGCCGCGAGCTGCGACGCCATCGTCGGCGAGCGGCAACCCTTTCGACCGTCGGTCGCTAGCACCGCTTCTTCCCGTTCGACGCTTTCCTCCACGCGTGTGATGATGGCGCACGCCGTGCGCCGGCGTCTGCATGACCGGCGCGGCCGGGGGGATGTTGGCGGCCAGCGCCGCCGGAAGAGGGGGATCCGTGAAGCGTGTATCGATCATCGTGGCGAGCCTGTGTGTCGTGGCGCTCGCTATCGGGCCAACCGCGGCGGGCGCGAGCCGGTCGCTGGGTCAGAGGACTACGACGCGCGTGGGCTCGACCGTGCATCGCTCGACCGATGACCTCCGTAAGCTCGTGGAGGGTCTCGCGTCTCGTCGGGTGGTCTCCGCAGCCGATTGCATCGCGGCGACCGCACTGGGTGCGACGAACACCCAGCTCGACTGCGACACCAAGGCGCCGAACGACGAGCCGAACATCGTCGTCGACCCGAACGACCCGCTCCACATGGTCGCGAGCTCGAACGACTACGACTCGTGCTGCGATGAGTTCTACACGACGTTCGACGGCGGCCAAACGTGGGCCACGGGCAACATGTCGGTGTTGAACAAGAACCGCACCGGCAGTGACCCGGTGACCGTCTTCGAACCCAAGAGCGGCAACGTCCTTCACGCGTCGTTGAACTACGGGTTCACGAAAGATGGGCAATCGACCTCGGGCGATGTCGTCGTGTCGATCTCGACCGACGGCGGCCTCAACTGGGCGACGCCGGTGGTGGCCTATCTCGGCCACGGGGCCGACAAGGACCCCACCCAGGTCTTCAATGACAAGGAATGGATGGTCGCCGACACCAACCCGGCCTCGCCCCACTACGGTCGCGTCTACCTGACGTGGAGCCGGTTCCTGTCGCACAAGGGGCATTACGACGAGTCGCCGATCTGGGAATCACACAGCGACGACGGTGGATTGACCTGGACCGCGGGGCAGGAGATCTCCGGGAGCGCCGCGTTCTGCACATTCCAGACCGCAGTGCCAACCGGCCAGTGCGACGAGGATCAACGATCTCCCAGCGTGGTGGCTCCGGACGGCACGGTGTACGTGGCATTCGTGAACGGTCAGAACTCGGCGGCATGGGAGACGGGCAAGGAGGCGGAGAGCAGCTACCTGGTGGTGAGCTCGTCCGACGGTGGCGTTACGTGGTCGGCGCCCGTCGACGCCGCAGACCTGGAGGATGGCAAGCACGACCTTCCGCTCAACGCCGATGGTCGACAGACGCTGACCGGGTATCAACTCCGGCTCTGGTCGGTCGGCAACATCGCGCTGGGCAACGACGGCGCGCTGTACGTCGTCTTCGCCGACAACCGTGCGGGGACGCACGATGTTGCCACTCCGGTCTCGGACATGAACATCTACGTCGTCACCTCGATCGATGGCGGTGCGACGTGGACCGCTGCGACCGGCGTGGACACCGGCCCCGGGGATCAATGGTTCCCGTGGGCGGACGTGAACCCGGTGACCGGTCAGCTGGGCGTGCTCTACAACGACCGAGACCCCCTGAACCCCGACCTCTACAACGCATCGCTCGCGGTCGGAGCTCCGGGAGCGTTCGTGAAAACGACCGTGAGCGCCGCTCCCTCGGATCCGAACAACTCCCTGTTCTTCAAGGCGAACATCGCCGGTTGCAAGAACTGCGCGTTGTTCCACGGCGACTACATCGGGCTCGACTACGGAGCTGATGGCAGGGCGAACATGGTCTGGACAGACATGAGCGTGGTGACGGACAAGTACGGTGGGAAGCCGCTCGCGCACCCGCGGAACCTGCAGTTCATCTTCTTCGCGCACAGCTGAGGGCGAGCCCCCAGAGGGCGATCGCCAACCGTCGATCGGAGGCCTCCCGGCGAAGCCGGGAGG
>JBOGVK010000106.1:0-8559 GCA_050692375.1 Actinomycetota bacterium | reverse complement strand
GGCGGGGATCGCGATCCCCGACTTCTGGTTGGGCATCATGCTCGTCCTGCTCTTCGCGGGGATCATGCAGCTGCTCCCTCCCTCGGGTTACGTTCCGTTCCTGCACGACCCGCTGCAGAACCTTCGCTACATGACGCTCCCGGTGTTGACGCTCGCCTTCGGCGAAGCGGCGTACATCCTTCGCACGACGCGTGGCGCCATGGAACAGACCCTCGGCACGCCGTTCGTGTTGTTCGCCCGCGCGCGCGGATTGTCGGAACGGTCGATCGTGTTCCGTCACACGCTCCGCAACGCCGCCGTGCCGATCGTCACGGTGATCGGGATCCAGTTCGGGGTGCTGCTCGGCGGCGCCATCGTCATCGAGTACCTCTTCGCGCTCCCGGGGATCGGTCGGCTGATCGTGACCGCGATCAACCAGCGGAACTACACCGTCGTGCAGGGGGGCGTCCTCGTGGTCGCGACGCTGTTCATCCTGGTGACCCTGTTCACCGATGTGATCGTCGGCCTGGTCGACCCTCGGGTCGAGGAAGGGCAGACGGCGTGAGCGCCACCCAGATCACCGTCCCCGTCGCGGTGCCCCGTCGCGTCGCGATCGATCATGGTCGACGGAAGACCCGCATCGGGCTCGCGATCCTGGGCGTGCTCGTGCTCATCGCGATCTTCGCGCCGCTGCTCGCGCCTCACGACCCGGACGCGATCGAATCGGGCCGCGTCCTCCGTGGACTCAGCTTCTCGCACCCGTTCGGGTCGGATGCCCTCGGCCGCGACGTGCTCTCGCGCGTGATCTTCGCCTTCCGTGTCTCGCTTTCGGTGGCGGTGGGATCCGTGGTCGTCGCGTTCGTCGTTGGCATCCCGCTCGGGCTGGTCGCCGGATACCGGGGCGGCTGGACCGACACGGTGATCATGCGTCCGATCGACATGTTGCTCGCGCTGCCGGCGCTCTTGCTCGCGATCGCGCTCATCGCGATCGTTGGACCGGGCAGTCTGATCGCGCTTCTTTCGATCTCCGTGATCTACGTGCCGATCCTCGCACGGGTCATCCGAAGCTCGACCCTCGTGGTGACGTCGCAGACGTTCGTGGAGGGGGCCCGTGCCCGCGGGGCCTCCTCCACGCGCATCGCCGTCCGGCATGTCTTGCCCAACGCGATCGGTCCGACGATCGTCCAAGCAAGCGTCCTGATGGGGTTCGCGCTCCAGATCGAGGCGGCGCTCTCGTTCCTGGGGCTCGGCGCGCAGCCTCCCACACCGTCGCTCGGGGTCATGCTCGCGGACGGTCGCGATGTGCTGACGCAGGCGCCGTGGGTCGAGATCTTCCCCGGGCTCGCGATCGCGATCACGGTGCTCGCCTTCAACCTGATCGGCGACGGCCTCCGCGAACGGCTCGACCCACGCGGGGTGACGCGGTGACCGCCCTTCTCGAGCTCGAGGGCGTCGATGTGCGCTTCCAGACCGGAGCGACGGACGTGTCCGCGGTGAGCGATGTGTCGCTGGACATCTCCGAGGGCGAGATCTTCGGCCTGGTCGGCGAATCGGGGTGCGGCAAGACGACACTGGCGCTCGCGCTGATCGGCCTCCTGCCGGGTACGGCCGACGTGCACGGCGCGATCCGATTCCAGGGCCGCGACTTGGTGGGACTTCCCGACGACCAGATGCGTGGGCTCCGCGGCGACCGAATCAGCATGGTGTTCCAAGATCCCATGACCTCGCTCGACCCCTGTTTCGCGGTCGGGGATCAAGTGGCCGAGACGATCCGCGCACACCGTCCGGTCGACCGACACACCGCCCGCGATCGTGCCCTCCGGCTCCTCAACGACGTCGGCATCCCCGAAGCCGAACGCCGCTACGCCGATCCGCCGCATCACCTCTCCGGGGGCATGCGTCAGCGCGTGGTGATCGCGACCGCACTCGCGAACGAGCCGGCGCTGCTCCTGGCCGACGAACCCACCACGGCGCTCGATGTCACCATCCAATCGCAGGTGCTCGACCTCCTGCGCGACCTGCGCAAGACGCACCACACGACGATCCTGCTGATCACGCACGACCTCGGCGTCGTGGCGCAACTCTGCGACCGGGTGGGCGTGATGTATGCCGGGCAGCTCGTCGAGGTCGCGCCGGTCGAGGAGATCTTCCGCGCACCCCGACACCCCTACACCCAGGCGTTGCTTGCCGCGTTGCCCACGGCTGCGCAGGAACGCGGTGCACTCCGCGTGATCGAAGGGCGGGTACCCGACCTGAGCGACCCGCCGCCGGGCTGTCGATTCGCGCCGCGGTGCCCGCACCGGATGACCGAATGCGACCGTGTTCCGCCGATCGCCGCAGAAGCAGCCGACCACCTCGTCGCGTGCTGGCTGTACGAGGCGACCCGGGCCGTAGCAGGCGTGGCATCCGCCAACGGTCCCCGGGGGGTGTGAGCGCGTGAACGCCTTGGCGCCCGATGCGACGATCGGCTCTGCGACGCGCGATCGACCGTTGCTCCACGTCGAGAGGCTCGTGAAGCGGTTCCCCGTCCGGTCCGGGATCTTCCGTCGCGGGGCACAGCTGCATGCGGTCGAGGGTGTGGATCTGGACGTCGCGCCTGGGGAGGTGCTCGCCGTCGTGGGCGAGTCGGGCTCGGGCAAGAGCACGCTCGCGCGCTGCATCCTGCGGTTGATCGATCCGACCGCGGGCCAGGTCGTGTTCGACGGCGAGGACGTGACGGCCATGGCGGGGCGCAAGCTGAACGGGTTCCGCCAACGCGTTCAACCCGTGTTCCAGGATCCCTTCTCCTCGCTCGATCCACGCTGGACCGTCGGCCGTAGCGTCCGCGAGGCGCTCGACGCGCACGCCATCGGCACGAAGCTCGAACGGGAAGCGAGGGTCGTCGACCTCCTCGACCGCGTGGGGCTGTCGCCCGAGCTCGCCGCGCGCCGCCCACACGAGCTCTCCGGAGGGCAGCGCCAGCGTGTCGGGATCGCGGCCGCGCTTGCCCCCTCCCCCGTCCTGATCGTGGCCGACGAACCCGTCTCCGCCTTGGATGTTTCCGTGCAGGCGCAGGTGTTGAACCTGCTTGCCGAGCTCCAGCGGGATCTGCAGCTCGCGATCCTCTTCGTCGCCCACGACCTCTCCGTCGTCGAGCACATCAGTCACCGCGTCGCGGTGATGTATCTGGGTCGGATCGTCGAGACCGGAACGACCGAGGCCGTGTTCCGCGACCCGCAACACCCATACACGCAAGCGCTGTTGGCGGCGATCCCGCTCCCCGATCCGTCGCAGCGGCTGCGCCCGCCGGAGCTTCGCGGCGAGATCCCGAGCCCGATCTCGCCGCCCTCCGGATGCCGGTTCCACACGCGCTGCCCGGTGGCGATCGCTCGATGCGCAGACGAGGACCCGGAGATGACCGACTTCGGCAACGGCCACCTGGCCGCGTGCCACATCGCTCGAGCCCGGCGGGAACAGCCCGCATGACGAAGGAGGGGGGACCGTGCCTATCGCACGCGTGAACGGCATCGACATCAACTACCGGCTCGAAGGCGACGGCGCCGAGACGATCGTCCTGGTGAACGGCTTGGCCGACGACCTCGAAACGTGGCTCTTCCAGATGGACGACCTGCTCGAGGCGGGTTACCGGGTCTTGCGGTTCGACAACCGCGGCATCGGCCAGACGACGGCACCGCCCGGCCCGTACACCAGCCGGATGCTCGCCGACGACGCGAAGGGATTGGTGGATGAGCTCGGGATCACGGGCTTCCACATGATGGGCGTGTCGATGGGCGGCATGGTCGCCCAGGAGTTCGCGATCAACTACGGCGCCGATCTGAAGACCGTCACGCTCGGCTGTACGTACGCGGCCCCCGGCTCGTTCTGCTCGCGGATGTTCTCGATGTGGGCGGACATGGCTCCGGTGAACGGTGTGCCGTTCATCATGCGCGACGTGGCGCTCTGGGCTTTCACCGTCCCGTTCTTCGAAGAGCGCGAGGACGAGCTGAAGGAGTTCGAGGCGGGGATGGCCGAGCTCGCGGTGTCGACCGAGGCGTACCTGGCCCAGCTGCACGTGATCCAGACCCACGACACGATCGATCGGCTCGTGTCGATCGCGGTACCCACGCTCGTGCTTGCCGGCGAGGAGGACATCCTGATCCCGGTCCGGCTATCGAGGCGCCTGAAAGAGGGCATCCCCGGCGCGGAGTGGGCGACCTCGGCGGGAGGCCACGCGTGTATGTGGGAGCACGCGTCAGCGTTCAACCAGACGTTCCTGGCATTCCTGGACAAGCACCGGTCGTGAATCGGTGGAGAAGGAGGAGAACATGAAGCGGCAGCCAGAACCCTCGCCGAGGATCTCGGCAGGCGAAGAGGCCAGGGCAGAGTCCCTCGCCCGGGGCTTCCTGCGCGGGGATCTGTCCCGGCGCGACTTCCTGCGCAGGGCCGGTGGATTCAGCGCCGCCGCGCTCGCATCGACGAGCCTCGGTGCGGTGCTGGCCGCGTGCTCGAAGAAGAAGAGCACCACCGCAACCGGCACGGGCCCGACCGGGAGCACCGCCGCGGGTGGCATGAAGCCGGGAGGCACGTTGCAGGCGGCGCTCACCGGTGAGCCGGACACCCTCGACCCGGCCACATCTACGATCTACACCGGCGCGCAGGTCTACGACAACATCTTCAGCAAGCTCATCGACATCGACACCGACGGGTCCCTGGTCGGCGTCCTCGCAACGGATTGGAACGCCACCGACGAGAAGACGTGGGTCTTCAACCTGGTGGACAACGCGACGTTCCACAACGGCGAGGCGTTCACCGCGGACGACGTGAAGTACACGTTCGAGCGGATCCTCGACCCGAAGACGGCCAGCTCGTACTCGCCGCTCTACGACGCCATCAAGACCGTCGAAGCGGCGAGCCCGACGCAGGCGATCTTCCACCTGAAGTCACCGTTCGGACCGTTCCTGTCCAACCTCGCGAACAACGGCGAGATCGTGAACCAGAAGGCCATCGAAGCGGCCGACCCGGCACGCAACCCGGTCGGTACAGGGCCGTTCAAGTTCGTCGAGTGGGTGCAGGGCGATCACATCACCCTCGAGAAGTTCGACGGCTACTTCAAAGAGGGGAAGCCCTACCTGGATGGGATCGACTTCAAGTTCCTGTTGGTCGACCAGAGTCGGATCGACGGGCTGAGCTCCGGTGAGCTCAACTGGGTCGATGCTGTTCCCCTGCAGAGCCTCTCGTCACTCTCGACGGACCCGTCGTTCACCTACGTCACGTCGGCCACGGCCGGCATCCCCGATTTCCTGGCGCTCAACACCACGAAGGCGCCGTTCGACAACAAGCTCGTACGCCAAGCGATCTACTGGGCACTCGATCGGACGCAGATCCGTGACGTCGCGTATTCCGGTGCGGGCGAAGTGGGCATCGAGGAGGTGCCGACCGGCTCGACCTGGTTCGACGGCACCGCGCCGGTCACGCCCGACATCGGCAAGGCGAACGGGTTGATGGCGCAAGCGGGTTTCGGCAACGGCTTGACGGTCGAGTTCCTCGGCCTGCCGCAATACCCGGAGCTCCTCAAGACGGGCGAGGTCGTTCGCGAACAGTTGAAGCAGATCGGGATCACCATGAACATCAAGCAGGTCGACGTGTCCGTGTGGTTCAACGCGTTCATCAAGGGGAACTACCAGATCACGTCGGCATACCAGGAGCGCACGATCGACCCGGACAACTTCTACTCGCTGGTGCTGAGGACCGGTGGCGCGATCAACACGACGTTCTACTCGAACCCGGCGGCCGACGCGCTGATCGATCAGGCGCGGAGCGAGACCGACGATGCGACGCGTTCAGGTCTCTATCAGCAGCTGCGCCAGATCATCTTCGAAGACGTGCCGCTCATCTTCGCGCACTACGAAACCATCAACTACCTCATGAACCCGAACGTCGCGGGCTCCACCGTGAACGCCACCTTGGAGCTCCGCATGGAGAACGTCGGCTTCACCGCGTAGGTGACGATACGGCCCCGGGGCTTCGCCCCGGGGCCACAGGTCACGACGGTTGTCGCTCGTCGACACGGCACCCAGACTGACCGCGTGGACGATCGGCGGATGCTCCAGCGGGACGGAAAGGTCGACCGTCAGGTCGGGGACATCGCGGAGGAATTCCGGCGAGGATTCGAGGCCGTGAACGCGATCGACCGCCCGGCGGTCTCGATCTTCGGCTCGGCGCGTACCGGTGAACACGACCCGTCCTATGCGTGCGCGGTCGCCACCGGCCGTACGTTCGCCGAACGCGGATGGGCGGTGGTCACCGGCGGCGGCCCGGGCATCATGGAGGCCGCGAACCGCGGGTGTCGCGACGGCGCCGGGCTCTCGGTCGGCTTCAACATCCGCCTGCCGCATGAACAGGGGGACAACGGATACCTGGATGTCAGCCTCGAGTTCTCGCACTTCTACGCGCGCAAGACCATGTTCGTGAAGGCCGCCGAAGGGTTCGTGGTCTTCCCCGGCGGCTTCGGGACGCTCGACGAGCTCTACGAATCGCTCACCCTCATCCAGACCGGCGTGATCCGCCACTTCCCCGTCGTGCTGTTCGGCAGCGATCACTGGGCGCCACAGCTCTCCTGGTGGCGCGGGGACCTGCTGAACGATGGGCTGATCGCGCAGGGAGACCTGAGCCTCGTCTCCGTCACCGACGATCCGGAGGTGGCGGTGAAGACCGTGATCGACTGCTACGAGCGAACGTGCGGCCACGACATCGCCGACGAAGAGGTCCCGGGCGAGTGACGGGGATCGAGGCCGAGTTCCTGGAGGACGGCGGGCAGACCGCAGCCGACGTGGCCGAGCGGTTGGTCGCGTTCGTCGCGGAGGCCACCACGACGATCGACGTGGCTATCTACGACTTCCACGCGCGCGTGGGAGCCACCGCGCGCGTGGCCGACGCGCTCGAAGCGGCGGCGGCGGGCGGCGTTCGCATCCGCGTCGCGTTCAATCAGGAACGGGAGGCCGCCGCATCGCACAACCGGCCGATGACCGGCGATCCCGAGACGATCGACGGGCTCGAGGTCGCCACGCGCGGCGTCCACGACCAGGGGTCGCTGATGCATCACAAGTACGTCGTGCGTGATCAGGATGCCGTCTGGACCGGTTCCACGAACTGGACCGACGACGCGTTCTCCCGTGAGGAGAACGCGATCGTTCGCGTCAGTTCACCCGAGGTCGCGGCGGCATATACCCATAACTTCGAACAGCTCTGGGAGCGCGAGCGCATCGAGCCCACCGGCGGCGTGGGACCGGACGTCACGCTCGGAAGAGGTGTGGATGTGCAACCCATGTTCTCCCCCCACGGGCCGTCGCTCGCCCATCGCGTCGCGGAGCGGATCGCGGCCGCCGACCGGCGTCTGCGGATCCTGTCCCCGGTCATCACGTCGGGCGCGGTCCTCGGGACACTCGCCGAGCTGGCCGGTCGCACGTCGTTCGACCTGGTGGGCGCCTACGACGCCACCCAGATGAGCGAGGTCGTTCAGCAGTGGCAAGGATGGGCGCCGAACCATTGGAAGATCGCGGCGTGGGACGTGATCCGCCCGCGGCTCGCGGGCAAGATCTCGACCCCGTGGAGCGCGGCGGGCGGCGTGCACGACTTCATGCACGCGAAGATCACGGTGGCCGACGGCGAGGTGCTCACGGGCAGCTACAACCTCTCGCACGGCGGCGAGGAGAACGCGGAGAACCTGTTGCACATCCGCAGCGGCGCGCTCGCGGAACGCTTCGGAGCGTTCGTGGAGCGGGTGGCGGAGCGGTACGCGGCCGGTGCCGACGCGACGTCGCCGACCTAGGAGCGGGGACAACCCGGCCAGAGCGGACGCGGAGTAGCGTGGGATGAGGCAACGCTCCTGCCGAGCGATCGATCCGACCAGAACTCCTTTACAAGCTCGATCGACACGGTGTAGTGATTTGCGTATCGCAGTCACTACGAAGGGAACGCCGATGGCCGTGCGTGTCGACCTGAATATCTCGCTCGACGGCTTCGCGACGACGACCGACCAGACGCGCGAGAACCCGTTCGGGCAGGACTGGGCGCGTCTCGTCGAGGCCTACATCGCGACCCGCACGTTCCGGGCCCGCGTGCTGCACGAAACGTCGGGAGAGGGAACGACAGGCGTCGACGACGAGTACGCGCAGGCGTACTTCGCCGAGGTCGGAGCGGAGATCATGGGGGCGGGCATGTTCGGGCTCCACGCCGCTGCGGATGATCCCGACTGGCGCGGCTGGTGGGGCGAAGAGCCTCCGTTCCGGGTCCCGGTGTTCGTGCTCACCCACGATCCGCGCCCGGTGCTCGAGATGGCGGGCGGCACGACCTTCCACTTCCTCTCCGCGACGCCACGCGCGGCGCTCGACCTGGCGCTCGAGGCTGCGGGCGGCAAGGACGTGCGGATCGGCGGCGGCCCGACCGTGGTGCGGGAGTTCCTCAAGGCGGGCCTCGTCGACCGGCTCCACGTGGCCATCGTCCCGATCCTGCTCGGCCGGGGCATCCGCCTCTGGGACGACCTGCGCGGGTTCGAGGACGGCTACCGCGTGACGTCGGAAGTCGCCCCGAGCGGGATCACCC
>JBOGVK010000105.1:0-2812 GCA_050692375.1 Actinomycetota bacterium | reverse complement strand
GGTGAACAGTGGAGTTCCGCTCGACGCATCGACACTGAACACCGGGGCATCTGGGTCCAGGCCGTTGGTGTAGATGAGCACCTCGGCGGCTTCGCCGTCGTGACCGTGGACGACGAGGATGCGGCGCGGCTGTGGGCCGGAAAGATCGCGGTGGCCTGCGGTTGGCCGCAGGAGGTGCGACGTTTCCAGGTCCCCATGCACCGTCCCGGGGGTTCCTAACGGAGTCGGCGAGCCGATTGACCACCCGGCAGGCGGTGAGTAGCATCCATCGGCGGCGCCCATCCTCCTGCGAGAGCTGGGTTCGCGGGCTCCCCGTTCGGAGGATCAGGATCATGTCGCATCGCGTGAAGCGTCGGAGGTCGGTCTGGGCCGTGGGCTCCGTGGCCGTGGTCATGTCGCTGATCGGCTGGGCGGCGATCCCGGCGCACGCGGACGTCGTCACGAATCCCAACCTCATCACGTTCGCGGGTGAGGGCGAATCGACCCCGTACCCCTCGACCCTCACTTTCACGTTAGCCGGGCTGGTCACCGACGTGAACGTGAAGCTCCATGGGCTGACCCATGACTTGCCGGCCGACATCGACATCCTGTTGGTCGGACCGGGTGGCCAGGGCGTAGTGCTGATGGCCGACACCGGCTCCGGGTTCTCGCTCACCGGGGTCGACCTCACGTTCGACGACGAGGCCGCTTCGTCGCTCCCGGGCGCTACCGCGATCACCGCGGGCTCGTACAAGCCGACGAACCTGGGCTCGTTCTCCGGTTCGGCAACCGGCTCATCCGGGAACGCGTTGTCGGTCTTCGATGGGGCGTCACCGAACGGCACGTGGCGTCTCTTCGTGTTCGACGACAACAACAACGCGACCCATGGGTCGATCAGCGGAGGTTGGAGCCTCGACATCACGAGGATCGCATTCGGGTCGGTGACTCCGCCGTCCGGGAGAGCGGGCGACATCGTGACGATCGCGGGGTCAGGGTTCACGGGAGCCAGCGCCGTCAAGTTCGGTGGCGTGCCCGCGGTTGCATTCACGGTCGATTCCGACACGCAGATCACGGCCACGGTCCCGGTCGGTGCCGGCAGCGGCCCCGTGTCGGTTACCTCGTCGAACGTCAGCGTTTCGGTTTCGAGCTCCACGGACTTCGTCGTGATGCACGCGCGCGCTATCTCGATCGAGCTGAAGGGGCACAAAGCGTTAGGCACCGTTGACGTGAGCGACGGCTTCGCGGCATGCGGCTCGATCGTCCCGGTCAAGGTGCAGCATCTGGAGCACGGGCATTGGAAGGCCGTGGCGGGAGCCGTAACGAAGCACGACGGCTCCTATAAGGCGTTGGGTCTCGACGACCCCGGGAAGTACCGAGCGGTGGCGAGGAAGACGACGCTTTCGTCGGGCGACGTCTGCCTCAAGCACATCTCCCCGACCGCGAGGGCGTAGGGACCCGGCGCTTCTCAGTCTCGGGACTGAGCGCCTGGGAACATGTCGAGGTACTTCGTGCATCCGAACAACCGATTCCGTCGTTTCCCAGTCAACTCGCGAAGAACTCCGATCCGGGCCAGCTCGCGCACCAACGCAGCAGCCGTTGGTTGCGAGACGTTGAGGGCCAACTCCAGCACTTTCGCACTCACCACTGGCTGCCGAAAGAGATAGTCGAGGGCTCCGAGAGCGTTCGGCGTGCGCTTCGCGAGGTTCGCTCGGATCAACTCTTCGTGCTCGCGACGGAGCTCGACGATAGCTATCGCTCGCTCGGTCGCCTACTCATCTGCGCGTGCGTCACGTACTCCAGCAGATCGGCGCACCTCCATGATCGGCGTACGCTCCTCGACCGATGGGTCGTCGGAGCGCTCCAGCACCTCGAGGATCCGCCCCAGACGCCGCGCGTTTGAGAGGTGGTCATCGACCGTCTCCAGTTGAGCGGTGACCGCGTCCCTGACCCCACGCCTGGTACAGCTGCCGGACGTCAGCCTCGGGGTAAACCCCGTGGGCCGGATAGGGTGAACGAGTGGATGAAGCGCTCCCGGCTCGCTTCGTAGCATCTGGCGAGGACCCCGCCGAAGGCTCTTGGAGCCTGTTCGTTCGAGAGGGACCATCTGGTCTTCTGTTGACGCATCGTCGTAGGGGCGCTGATGGATCGGTCGGTGACGTTCGACCGCTGGAGGGGAGCTGCTTCGGCCCGGTCGCGGTGGGTCCATGGACGAACGGGGTGCTGGAGGGTGCTCTGGCCGACGGCGTCGTCACCTCACAAGCGTGGGCAGTGAGGATCGCATTCAAGGACGGGACGCAGCTGCAAGCGCACCTCGCTCGCGTGCCCGAAGACATCGCCCCCGGCCTCTCGGCCTTCATCGCCTTCCTTCCCGATTCCTCGGAGCCTGTGGCAGTGATCGCGGAGGACGAATCAGGTACGCAACTCGGGTCCCAGGGCCTCGGCCCGCCACGCTGAGACCAGGGTCCTCGCCGCTCGGTGCTGAGCTGCGTGGGCTAAGGGTCCCCGGTCGTCTGGGCCCAGGTCACGTACTTCAACAGGTCGGCGTCGAGCGTGCCGCGGGAGGCTTTCTCTGGACCTTCCTCCCTGTACATCCGGCCAAGGCTCTCGGTGATGTCAGGGTCGCCGCCGATGAAGCCGCCAATCGTGCGTTCGGTGAGATCGCGCCAGTGCTCCGCGAGCGCGTGCACCTCGGGATCCGACGGGTCCGTGCCGGCGTCGCGGTGGGCCTTCATCTGCGTCGAGAGGCCCGGCCCACTCGCGTTCGATGGTCGCGATCTGATCCTCGCCCACCTCCTCGCGCCGTGCTTCGAGCTGCGCGAGCTGTTCGGGCGTG
>JBOGVK010000104.1:0-11636 GCA_050692375.1 Actinomycetota bacterium | reverse complement strand
GTCGACCGACGGGCGCTGCGTCGCCACCATCAGATGGATGCCGACGGCACGCGCCATCTGAGCGATCCGGCAGATCGCGTCCTCGACCTCTCGCGGCGCGACCATCATCAGATCGGCCAGCTCGTCGATCACCACGAGGATGAACGGCATGTGCTCGTAGCTGGCGTCCTGACCGGGAGGGATCCGCAACGTTCCTTCGCGGAACCCGGCTTCGTACCCATCGATGTCGCGTACGCCCACCGTGGCGAGCATCTCGTAGCGAAGCTCCATCTCGCGGACGATCCATTGCAGGGCCTCGGCCGCCCGCTTGGGATGGACGATGACCGGCGAGAGCAGGTGCGGCACTTCCGCGAAGTGGCTGAGCTCGACCCGCTTCGGGTCGATCAGCACCAGGCGCACATCGTCGGGCGTGGTGCGCATCAGGATGGAGGTGATGAAGCAGTTGATCAGGCTCGACTTGCCCGCACCGGTCGCGCCGGCGATCAGGATGTGCGGCATCGTCGCCAGGTTGACGAGCTGCGGCCGGCCGTGCACGTCCTTGCCGATCGCGACGGTGAGCGGATGGGTCGCGTCCTTGGCTGCCTTCGAGCGGAGGATGTCGCCGAGCATCACGAAATCGCGATGCTTGTTCGGCACCTCCACGCCGATCGCAGACTTCCCGGGGATCGGCGCGATGATCCGCACGTCGGGTGTGGCGAGCGCGTACGCGATGTCGCTCGAGAGCTGCAGGACCTTGTTCACCTTCGTTCCTGCAGCGATGTCGACCTCGTACATGGACACGGTTGGACCCCGGGACATGCCGGTGACCCGTGCGTCGACGCCGAACGTCACGAGCGTCCGCTCGAGCGCCGCCATGGTCTGTTGTTCGTCCCGGCCGTCGGACGTAGAAGGCGGAGCGGTCCGCAGGAGGTCGAGAGGCGGCAGCTGATACGGCCCGCTGGAGGTCGCAACGGTTCGCGCCCTCGTGGATCTCGCCGGAACCGTCGAAGGATCGTCCGCCTCGGCCTCCGGCTTGACGTCGAGAAGCGGCGACTCGGGGAGCACGATCATGTCGTCCTCGACGTCATCCAGGCCGAGCGCCTCGCGAACCGACATCCGACCGAGACGCGGCACCCGCGCGGTTCGCGACTCCGACCCGGCCCCCGCGCCGACCGGATCGCGCTCGAGTCGCGCCTCTCGGAACTCGCGAACCCCCTCGAGGACGCGGGACACGGGCGTGCCGGTGAAGATCAACAGCCCGAGCGTCGCGAAGCCCGTGCACACGATGCCTGAGCCGATCGGGGACAGCACACGGGAGAGCGGGTGAGCCGCGAGGGCGCCTACGACTCCCGCGACCGGGGCGACCACATCGCGCGCGTCGAACGGGCTGGGATCGCCGCGGAAGAGCGAGAGCAACCCCAGTGTCCCGAGGACGAGCAGCGTGAAACCGATGAACATCCGGACGCGTTCCTCGGCCCCCGTGTCACGGAGCAGCACGACACCCCAATACACGCCGACGACGGGGAACGCATAGGCGCCCGTACCGAGCGAGCTCCGCAGTGACCAGGAGATGCCGTGGCCCGCCGGACCCGCGGCGTCGAACCAGACGGAGAGGACGGCGAGCAGCGCGAAGACCACGAGCCCGATGCCGACCGCGTCCCGCGCCCACGGGGAAAGGACCTGCCGGGTCGGTGTGCGAACCGGCTTGCGGAGCGTCTTCCGGGGCTTCCTCTTGGCGGTCGACGTTCGGGACGCCTTTCGGGACGACGGGGAAGTCCGCCGGGCCGGGGCCCGGCGGGCCGTCTTCTGCGCCACCTACACCTCCATGATCACGGGCAGGATGACCGGCTTGCGCTGGGTGACCTCGTAGAAGTACTTCCCCAGCACCCGGCGTACGTTCTGCTGGAGCACGGACGGATCCGTGACGTGAGCGTCCGCACTCCCCTCGAGGGAGAGCATGACGCGTTTCCGGGCCTCTTCAAGGATGTCCCCAGAAGTCTCGTCGTACACGAAGCCCCGATTCACGATGTCGGGCCCCGCGACGACCACGCCCGTCTGGGCCTCGACGGTCAACACGACGACGACCACGCCATCGCCCGCGAGCTTGCGACGATCGCGCAGCACCGAGCCACCGACGTCGCCGATCCCCAGGCCGTCCACGAACGTCATCCCGGCCTGGACGGTCTCGACCACCCGGACCTTCTCCCCCACCTCGACGACGTCCCCGTCCTCGCACACGATCACATGGTCGCTCGGGATCCCGACCTCGATAGCGAGCCGCGCGTGATGCTGGAGATGCCTGCGCTCGCCGTGGATAGGGATGAACCAGCGCGGCCGGACCAACGAGAGCATGAGCCGCAGCTCCTCCTGAGCTGCGTGTCCGCTCGCGTGCACGGCATCGGCGGGCACGTGATACACGTCGCCGCCGGTCCGGTAGAGGGCATCGACGACTCGGTGGATCGCGGGTTCGTTGCCGGGGATCAACGACGAGGACAGCACGACCGTGTCGTCCGGGCCGAGCTTCACCCATTTGTGCTCTCGAGCGGCCATGAGGGAGAGAGCGGAGTAGGGCTCTCCCTGACTCCCCGTGCAGATCACGACCACGTGGCTCGGATCGAGCCGGTCGACCTCCTCGATGGTCACGATGTCTTCGTCGGGGACATGGAGCAGGCCGAGCCGCCGGGCGGCCTCGACGCTCTTCAACATGGAACGTCCGAGGAACGCCACGACGCGCTCGTTCGCGCGAGCGGCGTTCACCACCTGTTGGATGCGGTGGATGTGGCTGGAGAAACAGGCGACCACCACGATGTGGGGCGCCTTCTCGATGATCCGATGAAGGACGGGACCGACGCTCCGCTCACTGGAGGTGTATCCGGCCTCTTCCGCGTTCGTCGAATCCGACATCAGGAGGTGAACGCCCGTCCCGCTCGCCTCCTCGGCCAAGCCGTGGAGGTCCGTCGGTCGTCCGTCGAGGGGCGTCTGGTCGATCTTGAAGTCCCCCGTGTGCAAGATCGTGCCGAACGGCGTGTCCACCGCGACGGCCATGCCATCGGGGATCGAGTGCGTGACGCGCAGGAAGCGCAGGGAGAACGGGCCGACCGTGGTTCCCTCACCCGGGGTCACGACATGCAGGGTGCAGCGGTCCGCTACGCCGTGCTCCTCGAGCTTGCCCTCGAGCAGTGCGAGCGTGAACGCGGTGCCGTAGACCGGGATGTCGGAGAGCTCGCGGAGGAGATACGGCAAGGCGCCGATGTGATCCTCGTGCCCGTGGGTGAGCACGACCGCCTCGATCCGATCGGCGCGCTCGCGAATGTAGTCGAAGTCCGGCAGCACCAGGTCGATCCCGAACATGTCCGCGGACGGGAAAGACAACCCGACGTCCACGATGAGGATGCGGTCGCCCAGCTCGATGCAGGCCATGTTCCGCCCGACCTCGCCGACCCCCCCGAGGAAGACGACGCGAACGTCGGCGTCAGAGGAGACCGGCGTCCTCCAGTGCCTTGCGAACGCGGCCTCGCTCCTCTGCCGTGGCGGGGACGAGCGGGAGACGTGGCACCCCGGCGGGGAGGCCGAGCATCTCGAGCGCCGCCTTCAGAGGGATCGGGTTGCTGGTGATGAACAAGGCGTTGAACAGGGGCGAGAGGTCTTCATGGATCTTCCGCGCCGCGGGAACGTCACCCGTCTCGATCAGCTCGATCATCTGGCGGATCTGCGGTCCGACCAGATGGCTCGCGACGGAGACGATCCCCACGGCGCCCAGGCACACGTAGCCGAACGTGGCCCAGTCGTCACCGCTGTAGACCTCGAAGTCGGGCGGCGCCTCGGCCATCAGCCGCGACACTCCCTGGAAGTCTCCGGTGGAGTCCTTCACCGCTACGATGTTGGGTCGTTGCGCAAGCTGCAAGAGCGTGTCGTGCTCGATGCGAGTCGCGGTCCGGCCGGGGATGTTGTAGACGATGATCGGAAGGTCGGTCGCGTCGGCCACGCGCTCGAAATGCGCGATCAATCCTCGCTGGGGCGGCTTGTTGTAATAGGGGGTCACGACGAGCAACCCGTCCGCGGCCGCATCCTCGGCGGCCTGGGTCAGCTCCAGCGTCTCGGCCGTGGAATACGTCCCCGTGCCGCAGATCAACTTGCCGCGTCCCCGGACGACCTCACCGACCGCCTGGAAGAGCTCGGCCTTTTCCTTGTACGTAAGGGTCGGCGATTCGCCCGTCGAGCCCGCGACCACGATCGCGTCGCTGCCGGTGTCGAGCAGGTGCGATGCCAAGCGTTGTGCGCCGTCCACGTCCAACGCGTGATCCTCTTCGCGAAACGGGGTCACCATGGCCGTGACGAGCGAACCGAACCTGCCGGTCATGCGTCCTCCTTCACCACCGGGGCGGTCGACCGAGACGGCACCTATGCTAGCGCTCGATGCCGCGCATCTACACCAAGACCGGAGACGACGGCACCACCGGGCTCCTCTACGGGGGGCGGATCTCCAAGGCGGACCTAGTCACCGACGCCTACGGCACCACCGACGAAGCGGTCGCGGCTCTCGGGCTCGCCCGGTGCCTGGCCGAGGACCCTGACCTGCAGGAAGACATCCTGGTCCTCCAACGTGAGCTCTTCGTGGTGGGCGCCGACCTGGCCGCCAACCCCTCGAAGCGCAAGAAGCTCGACCAGGGCGTGTCGCTCGTCACCGAGGAGATGGTTCGCCGTCTCGAGCAGCGGATCGACGACGTGGTCGCCCTGCACCCGCTGCCCCAGGTGTTCATCGTCCCGGGCGCGAACCCCGCGAGCGCCGCACTGGATCTAGCCCGGAGCGTCGTGCGTCGCGCCGAGCGCCGGGTAGTGGAGTTGGAGCGGGCCGAGCGAACGGTGAACCCCGAGGTGCGCCGCTACCTCAACCGGCTCTCGGACCTGATCTTCGTCCTCGCTCGTTGGCAGGCGGGAGAGGCTGAGCCAGCCAGCCGCAAGGCTTAGCGCTCCGCGGCCGGTGCGGGCGCGAACGCCCCGTAGTTCGAGTCGCCGAAGAGCAGGATCACCAATCCGATCGTCTTCGTTGTGACCTCGTCCGGGAACGTCACCTGGAACGTGGCGCTGCTGCCGTCCGCGATCGGTGCGGCGCCGGAGACCGAGCCGTCGACGTGCTCGCCCGTGCCCGAGACCACATAGAGGGCCGGTGCGGCCAGCTCCCCGCCGGACGCGTTCTTCACCTCTAGGGTGGCCGCACTCCCGACGAAGCTGAGGCTCGCCGTCACGCCCCCGAACCCGTAGCGGTATTCGCCCGGTTGGAAGCGCACCGGTCCCGTCGGGACGGCCGACGTGGGAGCGGCGGTCGGGGTCTTCGTCGAGCCGGCGGCGCCCCCACTCGTGCACGCCGTTGCGAGGGCGAGCACGAGCCAACACGCGAGCCACAGCTCGAGGCGGCGGAGTGGAAGGATCCGGCGTGAGGTACTCACGGATGCGGCATGATACGCGAACCCCGGAGGGAGCCTTCCAACCGTGAGACAGCTGGAATTGCGACGACATGCCCGCCGTGACCCCGACGCGGACCGTCTGTCCGCGGAGGGACGCGCGCAGGCGGAAGATCTCGGAAGGACGGCGGACGCGATCTACGACGTCGTGTTCGTCTCCCCTGCGCAGCGAACCGCGGAGACCGCCGCGTGGATCCTTCATGGCGCGGGCGTGCAGCTGCCCGACCACTCGGTGATCCCCGGCCTTGCGGGGAAGGATGCATCCGGAGGCAGCCCCAAGGGGATGGCCGCCGGCGTCCGCGCCCTCTTGGATCTCGTACCCGACGGGGGCCGGGGCCTCGCGATCAGTCACACGCCCTTCGTGGAGCGGGCAGGGTGGGGCCTCAGCGGCCGCAAGATGGAGCCGTTCGCCGAATGCGAGGGCTTCGTGGTGACGCAGCAAGACGACGGCTCGCTCGTGGTCGAAGAGCTCCGGCTCGGTGGAGGCACGAGTCTCGCGTGACCTGGACCTCCCACATCGTTCCGGCGTTCGCCCTGGGTTTCGCGCTGGGCGCCGCGCCGGGTCCGGTCCAGCTCCTGATCCTCACCGAGACCGCGAAGCGCGGATTCTCGGGCGGCGTGCGTGTGATGCTCGGCGCGAACGGCACCCTTTTCCTGGTGATGGTGGGGCTCGCGTTCGGCTTCTCGTCGCTCGCTCCCGGCGAAGGCGTGCTCCGCGGGCTCCGCGTCGTCGGGGGCGGGTTCCTGATCTACCTCGCCGCGGAGGAGCTCCGGAAGCTCCGCGCCGAGGTGTTGGACCCTGCGGCCGGCGGCGCGATGGGAACGCTGGGACCCACGATGCGCGGCGTCGTCTCGGTGATCCTCAACCCAGGTGCGTGGATCTTCTTCGCGACCACGGCCTCGGCGGTGATCGGCGACGCCACGGCCCACGGGGGACGCGGCGCGGCGCTCGCCGCGGCGGTCGCGATGACGATCGGCGTGTCGACCTCCGACTTCACGTTCACCGCGCTGGGCAGCGGCGGGCGCAGACTCGTCGGCGACCGCGGACTCCGCTGGATCAGGGCCGCGCTTCCGGTTGGTCTCGCGACGATCGGCGTCGCCTTCATCCTGCAGGGCCTTCAGCCCGTCTGACCTGGACCGTCGAACACCACGGGTTAGTCTGATGCGGACTAGCTACAGCGTTCCGGCGGGCGTCCCCAGCCCATAGCGCTGCAGGCACTATGGGCTGACGGTCGGCTGACCTCGATCCCCGATGACCGACCTACCGTGCCCGAAAGGACGTCAGTCGAGTCCTTCGAACACATCGCCGAGGTCCGGCATCCCCGCGGGGCGCTCTGGCCACGCGATCACGTGGGACTCGAAGCGGAAGATCTCCGCCTCGAGCTCATCCGGGATGTTTCTCAGATCGTTCCTCTGCGTCGCGTGCTCGAGGATCGCGGCCTGCTTCCGATGGACGATCGACGAACAATCGACGACCACTCCGATCGTTGCGTCGGGGACGCCGCGCGGTTGGAAGGGCTTCGTCGGGTCGATGGGGTCTCGCCCAAGAGCCACGAGTTGCGCGCTGAACTCGGCGAGCGCAGTTTCGGATAACGCCACATGCAGCAGGCGTTGGAAGCCCTCCGCACCTTCGGCCCGGCAACGATGGAAGGCTTCGGTCGTGGCCTCGCCTACCCTGATGTGATCGGCATGGGCGGTGATGCCTTCGGGGCCGAACGTCATCACGACTTGGGGGCGTTCTTCGCGAAGGATCGTGCCGATACGTTCCACGAGGTCCTCGAAGGGGATGTCCTCCAGCCCGCCGTCGGGATATCGCAGGAACTCGTGACGATCGGGTTCCCGACCGAGCGCGACCCAGGAGCGCCGATCCTCTTCCTCGCGGACGGCGCCGAGTGTCTCTCGCGTGGCGAGCGACGGATCGGAGATCATCCCTGCTTCGCCGCTCGTGGCGTGAACCAACACGAAGCGGAGGTCCGGATCGTCGGCGTGCAGCGCCACCGTGCCGGAGCAGCCGAACGTATCGTCGTCCGGGTGGGCCACGACGGCGAGGAGACGGCGGGTCACTCCTGCTCGCGCTCCAGGAGCGCGTCGAGGCCGAGGGTCAAGCCGGGGCGGCGAGCGACCGCCTTCACGCCCATGAGAACGCCGGGCATGAACGAGGTCCAGTCCGTGGAGTCATGACGGATCCTGAGCGTCTGACCCTGCGTACCCAGGATGACCTCCTGATGTGCGACCAGACCCGGAAGCCGGACCGAGTGCACGGGGATGCCGTCGACGTCGGCGCCGCGTGCTCCGGGAACCCGCTCCTCGCGCCGCTCCGACGGGACATCGCCGCGCGAAGCCGCCATGCGGCGGGCCGTCGCCATGGCGGTGCCCGATGGTGCGTCCGGCTTGTCCTGATGATGGAGCTCGATGATCTCCGCGTCCGGAAGGTAGCGAACCGCCTGCTCGGCGAAACGCTGCATCAGCACCGCACCGATCGCGAAGTTCGGGACGATGAGAACGCCGACCGCCTCCTGGGCTCCCCAGGCCGGATCCGGTTCGAAGCCGGTGGTGCCCGTCACGACATGCAGACCGTGCTCGATGCACCAGGCGATGTTCGCTGGCGCGGCCTTCGGCCGCGTGAACTCGACCGCGACCTCCGTGTCTGCGTCGATCAGCGCTTCCAACGACGCGGCGACGCCGACCCCTTCGATCTGCGGGCCGGCGTGGGACGGATCGACGAGGGCGACGAGCTCGAGGTCGGGCTCCGTGACGACCGCGTGCGCGACCTCGCGCCCCATCCTGCCGGCGGCCCCGATCACGCCGACGCGTATCACGCCATGACCTCCTTGAAGGCTCCTCCCGGGAAGGGTCCCAGAACGGTGAGCGTCATCGGCTGCGACAGCACGCGCTCGGCCACGCGACGCGCATCCTGCAGCGTCACGCGTTCGATCCTCTTGAGCGTCTGGCTCACAGAGAGGATCTCCCCGTGCGCGATCTCGGACTTGCCCAGGCGCGACATCCGTCCACCCGGGTCCTCGAGCGACAGCACCAGCGAACCCTTCACGTGTCCCCGGGCGCGCTCGAACTCCTCCTCCGTCAGGCCGCCGGATGCGATGTCGTCCAGTTCCTGGCGCAGCAGCCCGATCACCTCCTCCGCTCGCGCGGGTGTCGTGCCCGCATACGCGGTGAACAGGCCCGCCTCCGCGTACTGCGATTGATAGCTGTAGACCGAATACGCGAGCCCCCGCCGTTCCCTGATCTCCTGGAACAGGCGTGAGGACATCCCTCCACCGAGCGCCGTGTTCGCGATCAGGAACGCGAACCGGTCCGGATCGGTGCGGGCGAGCCCGTTCGTTCCCAGGCAGATGTGCGCCTGCTCCGTCTTGCGACGCCGGACCATTCGCGCCCCTGACGGCTCGGGAGGATGACCGCCCGTTCGGAGGTTCCACGTGGACTCCTGCCCGTCCCGCAGCGCCCGCCCGGTCTCCATCCGCGAGGAAAGGAGCGACAGCATGTCCTCGTGCCACGCGTTGCCCGCGACGGCCACGACGAAGTTCCCCGGGACGTAGTGCCGCTTGTAGAAACGGTGCACCGAATCGCGCGTGGCCGCGTTGATGGTGGCGATCGTGCCCAGCACCGGGCGGCCGAGCGGATGATCGGGCCAGAGGGTCTCGGTGAAGACGTCGTGCACCAGATCCTCGGGCGAGTCCTCGTGCATGTTGATCTCCTCGAGGATCACCTGTCGCTCGCCGTCGAGGTCCGCGGAACGGATCACGGAGTGCTGCAGCATGTCCGCGAGATGATCGACCGCAAGCTCGAGATCACGATCGAGCACCCGCGCGTAGTAGCACGTGTACTCCTTGGCCGTGAACGCGTTCAGGTCACCGCCGACCGCATCGAACGCTTCGGCGATGTCCTGTGCGCTGCGAGTCTTCGTTCCCTTGAAGAGCAGGTGTTCCAGGAAGTGGCTGGATCCGCTGATGCGCGGAGCCTCGTCGCGGGAACCGGCAAGCACCCACACGCCGAGCGACACCGAGCGCACGCCGGGCATGCGCTCGGTGACCACGCGGAGACCCGATGTGTACTCGGTGCGATCGATCGGCATCGGTGGGGGCGCTACTCGGCCGGAGGAGCGTCCTGGGACTCCCCGCCCGGCTGATCGCGGAACCGGCGACCGCGGGCCCGCTCGGCACCGCCACCGCCGCCACCCGAGCTGCCGCCGCGACCACCGCCACCACGGCCTCCACGGTCTCCCCGGTCTCCCCGATCTCCACGATCCTCGTGAGGTCGGCGGTCGCCGCCCTTGCCCGCGGGCGCCTCGGTACCTTCCGGCGCCTCCCACTCCGGGCCGATCGGCTTCAGACTGATCTTGCCCTGTGGGTCGATGTCCTCAACGATGACGGTCAGCTTGTCGCCTTCGCGCACCGCCTCCTCGACGCTCTGCAGACGCTTGCCACGCCCGAGCTTCGAGATGTGGACCAGGCCGTCACGTCCGGGAACCAGGTTCACGAACGCGCCGAACGTGGTCGTCTTCACGACCGTGCCCTCGTAGGTCTCACCCACCAGCACCGGGCGCGGGTTCGCGATCTCGTCGATCATGCGGGCCGCCTCGTCGGCGCCCTCCCCACCCGTCGTGGAGCCGATGAAGACGGTTCCGTCGTCCTGGATGTCGATGTCGGCACCGGTGAGCGCGATGATCTCGTTGATCCGCTTGCCCTTGGGCCCGATGACTTCGCCGATCTTGTCGACCGGGATGTTGAAGGCGATGATCCGCGGGGCGAACTCCGACATCTCGGTGCGGGGCTCGGCGATGGCGTCGTTGATCTTGCCGAGGATGTGCAGCCGGGCCTCACGGGCCTGCTGGAGAGCGGCGGCGAGCACCTCCGAGGGGATGCCCGAGATCTTGGTGTCCAGCTGCAGCGCGGTGACCATGGTCGCCGTGCCGGCGACCTTGAAGTCCATGTCGCCATAGGCGTCCTCGGCCCCGAGGATGTCGGTCAGGGTGACGAACCGGCCGCCCTCACCTCCCTCGGAGATCAGGCCCATGGCGATGCCGGCCACCGGGTACCGGATCGGCACGCCCGCGTCCATCAGGCACAGCGTCGAACCGCACACGCTGGCCATGGAGGTCGACCCGTTGGACGAGAGCACCTCGCTGACGACCCGGAGGGCGTAGGGGAACTCCATCTCCCCCGGGATCACCGGCAGCAGTGCCCGCTCGGCGAGCGCGCCATGACCGATCTCCCGGCGCTTGGGGCCACGGTTCGGCCCGGTCTCGCCCGTGGAGAAGTTGGGGAAGTTGTAGTGGTGCATGTAGCGCTTGGAGTCCTGGACCCCCAGGTCGTCCAGCGTCTGCTCCATGCGCAGCATGCCGAGGGTGACGATGGAGAGCACCTGCGTCTGGCCACGGTTGAACAGCCCGCTGCCGTGGACCCGGGGCAGGATGCCGACCTCGGCGCTGATCGGCCGGATGTCCTTCAGGCCGCGGCCGTCGATGCGGAGTCCCTCGTTGAGGATCCGCTCGCGCACCGTGGACTTGGTCAGCTTGCGGAAGGCGTCGGCGACCTCCTTGCCCCGCTCCGGGAACTTGGGCCCGAGCTCGGCCGCCAGCTCATCCCCCAGGTCGTCCAGGGCGCTCTCCCGGGACTGCTTGTTGGCGGTGGAGAGGTGGGTCACGATGCGCTCCTTGGCGAACGCCTTGACCGCGCCGTAGAGCTCCGGGTCCGCAGGGGCGGCGACGATCCACTTCTTTTCGTTCTTGCGGACGCCGGCCCGCTCGACCAGCTCCTCGATGAGTGCGAGGGACTCCAGGATCCAGGTCTTGGCCGCCTCGAGACCTCCGGCAACAACCTCCTCGCTCACTTCCGGCGCGCCATCGGCGACCAAGTCCAGGGCGATCTCGGTGGCCCCCGCTTCGACCATCAAGATGTCGCAGTCGCCGCTCGGGCCACGCCGGCCGGCCACCACCATCTCGAAGGTGGCGTTCTCGGCCTGCTGGTAGCTCGGGTTGCCGACCCACTGGCCGTCGATGTGGGCGATCCGGACCCCGGCAATCGGTCCGTCGAACGGGATACCTGACAGCATCAGGGCGGCCGACGCGCCGTTGATCGACAAGATGTCGGCCGGGTTCTCCCCGTCGACGGCCATCACGGTGGAGACGACATTGATCTCGTTGCGGAACCCGTCCGGGAAGCACGGGCGCAGCGGGCG
>JBOGVK010000103.1:0-1913 GCA_050692375.1 Actinomycetota bacterium | reverse complement strand
CGGCAGAGGCAACCGCCCCCGGCAGGATCTTCGGCGGCATGCGGGCCAACCCTTCCGCGCCCCGGATCGCGTTCGTGCCCTCGTTCGCTGCGTTGTTGAACCTCGACGCCGACGCCATCGGTTTCACCCGACCCACCTGGTCACTGATGTCGAACGTCGAGAATCGGTTCGCCATCCACGTCCCTGCCCAGGTCGCCATGTTCGGCGTTCGCTGGGCGATCCTCCCTGAGGGCCAGGCGTCGCCGGCAGGTGCGACATGGGCGGGGACGGCGGGTCGGTGGGTACTGTGGTCGACCGGCGACATCGGCTACCTGTCGGTGGTCGACACCGTTGCCCCGGTCTCGGTGGATCGCACGAACCTCGGGCTGAGGATGGCGGCGTTCCTCAGCTCCAACCTGCCGGCGCAGGGACGCTACCCGACGCTCGCGTTCGCTGGAGCGAAGGCCGCCGAGCCGACGCTGGGGCCGAACGACCAGCCCACGTCGCCGCCCGGTCGTGTCGTGAGATCGTTCGCCCAGCCGGCTGATGGCTTGTTCAAGGGCGAGGTCGTGATGGATCGAAAGGCCGTCGTCCTTCTGAAGTCGTCCTTCGATCCGAGGTGGCGGGTCCTGTTGGACGACGTCGAGGCCCAGACGGAGATCGTCGCGCCGGGCATGGTGGGAGTAACCGTTCCGCCGGGCCGGCACTCGGTGGTGTTCGCGTACCAGGCTTACCCCTGGTACTGGGCCCTGTTCCTGCTCGGTGCGGTCGTGCTCGTGACTCTATGGCTCGTGGATCGAGGCTCCGCTCGACGCACGCCGCGAGGCGGCGCCTGACGTCCCTGCTACCCTTCTCCTGCCGCAGATAGCAGGGGCGCGAGCGCGCGTAATCCCTTCGGGGTACCTGCCGAGGCAACCGAAGATGTCGCATCCCGCGCGTCTCCGCTGTCTGCGGAGACGCGTTGTTTCGTCCATGGAGGAGATGCGATGCCCAAAGCTGAGAAGGTCGAGCGGGTCGGTCGGCTCAAGGAGCGGATCGAGGGTTCCGACGCGTTGCTGCTCACCGAGTACCGGGGCCTTACGGTGTCCGACATCGCCGAGCTCCGTCGCGCTCTCGCCGAGGGCGGTACGAGCTTCGCCGTGGTGAAGAACACCTTGATGCAACGGGCAGCCGCCGATGCGTCGATCGATGAGCTCGAGTCCCTGCTCGAGGGACCGACCGCCGTCGCATTCATCGCCGGTGACCCAGTGGCTGCCGCAAAGAAGGTCGTGGAAGCCGCGAAGAAGTTCCCCACCTTGATCCTGAAGGGTGGGTACATGGACGGCAGGGTCCTCTCGGCAGGCGAGGCCAAGAGTCTGGCCGACCTGGACTCCCGCGAGGTCATGCTCTCGAAGGTCGTGGGGATGCTGAAGAGCGAGATGTCTCGTGCCGCGGCCATGTTCGTCTCGGCGCAGTCGAAGTTCCTGTCCTTGCTCGAGGCGTACAAGGAGAAGGTTCCCGACGACACCGTGGCTGTTGAGGAAACGCCGTCTCCACAGGTTGAAGAGCGAAAGGTTGAAGCACAGGGCGACGTCGCGGGGTCGATCGAGACCGCAGAGGTCGAGGACATCGAGGCTCCGGAGTCTGTTGAGTCCGTTGACGACACGAACGAGGCCGCGGCCTCGGAAGAGGAAGAGGAGGTATAAGTCATGGCGAAGATGAGCACGAACGACTTGCTGGACCAGTTCAAAGAGATGACGCTCCTCGAGCTGTCGGATTTCATCAAGCAGTTCGAGGAGGCCTTCGACGTGAAGGCGGCCGCGGCCGGTCCGGTGATGATGGCCGCGCCCGGAGGTGGTGGAGGCGGAGCCGAGGCCGAGGAAGAGCAGACCGAGTTCGATGTCGTGCTCACCTCCGCCGGCGACAAGAAGATCCAGGTCATCAAGGAGGTGCGC
>JBOGVK010000102.1:0-1570 GCA_050692375.1 Actinomycetota bacterium | reverse complement strand
TCGTAGGCCTCCGCAACTGCGGTGTCGGCTCGCGAGACATTCCGATTGTCCAGCGCGGAACCGAGCACGATCATCTCCGTTCCTGTCCAAACGGCATCGGCGAGGTTCATCCCAACCGGAGCGCTCTGAGCCACGTGCCAGGTGTCGTTCGACGGGTCATACACGGCAACTCCGGACGTGGTCGGCGAATCGACGAGGCCGCCCCCGAACAGGATGAGTACACGTCCCGTCCAGACGTGCGTCGCCCCGAAGCGTGGCCCGATCGGTGGGCCGGGGAAGCGTCGCCACGACCCGGCACCTGGGTCGAACGCCAGGGCCGCCACCCCATCCGACGTTCGCACGCCCCAGAGGAGCACCTCCGAGCCGGTCCAGACGGCATCACCTCCTGTGCCCGCGACCGGAGCCGGAGGGGTCGCGGTCCAAGTTCCATCGCGTGGATCGAAGACGAACCCGTCGGCAGCGGGATCAGCTCCGGCTACGCCGCGAGCCGTCCCGCCCCAGACGAGGAGTCGATCTCCCATCCAGACCATGACGGCGCCATCGCGAACCACCGGAGGCTGAGGTAGTTCGGTCCAGCCCTCCGAGTACTCGGCCCACGGATCGTCGATCGATGGCGATGGGGTCGTCGGCGCGTGATCCCGGATCGGCGTGAACGCGCGCCACGCATAGAAGGCCGAGACTGCGAACACGGCCGCGGCAACCAAGCCCGCGACGAGGCGCTTCCGCGTGTCGTGAGGGGGTAACACGGGTCCCTTCGAGCCGCCACCGGCTCGGACGCGCCTGTAGATCTCATCAGAGAGATCCGGTTCGGCCAATCCATCGAGCGAACCGAACAGCTGGTCCATGTCACGCATCGGGCGCCTCCAAGAGCGTACGGAGCTTGCGACGGCCGCGGCTCAGATGGACTCGCACGGTCGCTCGAGCGATCCCGAGGATCGAGGCGATCTCGGTGGTGTCGTATCCCGCGTAGTGGCAGAGCACGAGGGTCGCCCGTTGTTGCGCGGGGAGCGACCGGAGCGCGTCGATCAGGCAGGACGGAGCCTCCGGCATCTCGTAGGACGGTTCGACCGTCAGCTCGCTCCATCGCCTGCGATCCTTCAGCGCCCCGGCCGCGATCCGGAAGGAGGCCCTCCACACCCAAGCCCCCGGATCACGGATCGCGTCGCCACGGCGGATGCACTGCGCGAACGCCTCCGCGACCGCATCGCTCGCGATCTCTCGATCCTGCGCGAAGGCGAACACGGCGCGCCATAGTCGCGGGCCTTCCTCCCGGTACAGCCGGGAGAAGTCCTGACTTTCGGCGGAGTCCGTAAGCGATCCCTTCGCCATAGGCCTCCTTACAGGAGTTCGATCGAAACGAAACGCGTACCTGGTCTCGATGATCATCGTCCGATCCCCTCTTGGACGCTGGATGGCCGACATCACGGCCGGGGATACGCTTCTCTGATGGACGACCTTGAACGATCCCCGGAACGCCTCCGGGACGAGCCGGCCCTCTGGCGCCGCATCGTGGTCCGTCTTGTCTTCCTCACGCTGACGCTGTTCTCGCTCTACATCCTGTGGCCATCGC
>JBOGVK010000101.1:0-13030 GCA_050692375.1 Actinomycetota bacterium | reverse complement strand
CCAGTGGACCGAGGCCGCGCTCGCCCTCGGGACGTCGCGGCCCGACCTCGCGGCGCTGCGATCTGCAGCGCTTGTTGCCGAGGGCGGCCTCCTCTACTGGCAAGCGGACGTCGCGCGGTCGACCGCTCGGTACGCCGAGGCTCTGTCGCTGGCTCGAGCAGCGAACGATGGGGCGCGGATCGTCGAGGCCCTCGGAAATCTTGGAATGATGATCGCGTCCACCGGCCGCACCAGTGAGGCCGCAACGATGCTCGCCGAGGGCATGACGCTCGCCAAAGCGTCCGGGGATCGCGAGGCGCTTGCGGTCCTCTTGTTCGGCGATGCGTACCGGATCGCAGTCGAGGGCCGTCTGGACGAGTCATACGCTGGCTTCGCGCGGGCGGCGACGTTGTTCCGGGAGGTCGGCAACGTCTACTGGGAGGCGACGTCGCTGCATGGCCTCGGGCAGGTCCGCCGCCTCGCAGGTGACGCAGCGAGTGCCGAGCCGCTCTACCGCGAGGCGCTGATCCGTCTGAACGGCCTGGCCGATCGGGCCGGCGTCGCGGTCGAATTGGATCTCCTTGCTGTGACGGCCATCATGCTCGGCGACTCCATCGGCGGGATGCGGCTCGCCGGAGCCGCATCCGGGCTCCGGGACGCGCTTGGCGCCGGGCAGTTGCTCGAGGTGCAGGTCTACCGTCCGCCGAGCGAGATGGCCCTGGATTTGCTCGATCCCGTCGTCGCGCGGGAAGCCGCCGCCGAGGGTCGATCGTGGTCATTGGCGGCAGCCGTCGCCTATGCGCTCGGTCCGGATCCTCTTCCGAGTGCTGTAGCAGTGGAACCGATGCTCGGCTCGTCGGCCGCGGCCTCCGCCTGATGCCGTGAAGGACTCGAACGCGTCCGACCGCGACCAGCCGACCCATGCAGTGCTCGTCCGGCGCGCCTACGAGCGGTACGCGGCCGGCGATATCGAGGCGCTCCTCGACCTGGTCGATCCCGACCTCGAATGGACCTACCTCGATCCCGCCGACCCCGATCCCGAGCCACAGGTGTGCCATGGCCGGCACGAGCTCGAGCACGCGCTCGAGCGCCAGAGGACCCAGGGCCTGCGCAGCGAGCTCGAGGAGGTCACTGGCCAGGGCGACATGGTCCTCGTCGTCACCCGGACACCTGGGCTCGACGCATCCCGAGCACGCAAGGCCGACGATCGGAACGTCGACGTGCTGACGTTTCGCGGCGCGCGCGTGGTCGCCCTCCGAGCCTGTCGAGACCGCGCCGAGGCGACCGCGCTCACCGGTCTCGCCTGACAGCCCGAGGGATCACGGCGGACGGATAGGCCACCCCGCCGAGGGCAGGCGGGTCCGGAAGCACCGGGTCAGCAGTCGAAGACGAACCAGCACAGGTCGTTCCGCAGCCGCTGATCGTCGAGGACGAGTTCGCGGATCGCCTCCGGGAGTTGTTGGCGCTGCCACCGGCACTCGATCCGTCGTGCGCTCTTGCCCTCTCCGTCCGGCGCGGCAGCACCTGCGGCCTTGATCGCATACGCCGCCGCACCGAGCTCGTGGGCAGCGACGTGCGCGACGGCCGCAGCCTGGCCGGCGGCGTACGCCGCATGGCGTGCGGCTCCACGCAGATCTCTGGCCGCGCCCATGGCATGGCCGCCCGCCGCCCGTGCCTGCGTCATCTTGACGTCGCCACGCACCCAGGCGCGGGCCTGCTCGATCGCCTGCCGCGGTCGCGGGTCCTCGGGCTGGACGGACTCGAAGAGGTCAAGTACGTGTTCTGCGCACGATGCCGCCCACAGAGCGAGGAGGTGGTGATCCGGATCCGAGAGAGCTCCACCGCGGCGGATCGTCACAAAGCGAGGGTCGCGGACCTTCGAAAGGATCATGGCCGGCCACTCCTAACGGCTTGTCATCCGCCGACGCTCAAGGTGCGCGCAGCGGCAATCGCATCCTCGAACGGTAGTGCCTCTCGACGTTGACGCCCGCGGCCGCCGAATGGCGGAAGTCCGGTGAGAAGTTTCTCCTGGCAGAGTGTCGGATGCGGGGCGAGGCGTTCGTAGGACGGGTGAGCGGCGGGCGGAAGACTGCCGGGACAAGGAGGAGATGGGATGACGAGGTGCCTGATCTCGTTCGATGACGGCTGGATGATCTTCCCCGACGAGGACCTGCCCGATGTGGCCGAGGCCGCGCACAAGGTGGGGCGGGAGGCGCAGGACGCCGGCGTGTGGGTGTTCGGCGGCGGGTTGGAACACCAGCAGGCGAGCGTCGTGGCCACCGACGGGACGATCACCGACGGCCCATACCCGGAGACCAAGGAGGTCCTCGGCGGGTTCGCGGTCGTCGATGTGCCCACACGCGAGAGGCGCTCGGGTGGGCCGCCAAGATCGACGTCGCCTGTCGCTGTTCGCAAGAGGTACGAGAGCTCCTGCCCGACCCGAACGTCTGACGAGAGGAGGAGACATGACCGAGTACCTCATCGCCTTCAACAGCGAGTGGGTGCCCGACATCACGGACGAGGAGCTCCGAAGGAGAGGCGAGGCCGTCAGGACGTTGCGAGAAGAGATGCGAGAGGCGGGGGTCCTCATCTACACCAACGGCCTGGACGAAGATGCCCCAGCGTTCAGCGTGGATGCGTCGAGCGGTACGCCACTGTTCACCGACGGTGCGTACGTCGAGTCCAAGGAACACCTCGGCGGCTTCGCGCTCGTGACGGTGGCCGACGAGGAGGAGGCGCGGCTGTGGGCGGGTAAGGTCGCGGTGGCCTGCGGTTGGCCGCAGGAGGTGCATCGTTTCCAGGTCCACATGCAACGTTCATAGGTCCGAGGAGATCGCCGATGCGGAGCGTGACCTATTCGATGGGGGTCTCACTCGACGGGTACATCGTCGGGCCGGACGGCAGCTTCGGCTGGACCGTCCCCGACGAGGAGGTGTTCCGGTCCCACATCGACGAGATCCGCGGCGTCGGTGTCCACCTGATGGGCCGGCGCCTGTACGAGACGATGCTGTACTGGGAGACCGCTGACCAGGATCCATCGCTCGACGCCGCAGAGCTCGAGTGGGCCGCGTTCTGGAAGCCCCTCCCGAAGGTGGTGTTCTCCACCACGCTGTCGGCGGTGCAGGGCAACGCGCGTCTGGCCTCCGGCGGCCTGGCGGACGAGATCGAGCGGTTGCGAGCCGAGCCAGGGGACGGCGAGATCGCGATCGGCGGCGCGACGCTCGCCGCCGAGGCGGCCGCGTTGGGTCTGATCGACGAGTACCGGCCGAGGGTCTACCCCGTGCTGGTCGGCGGTGGCATCCCCTACTTCCCGCAGCGCGAGCGCCGGGTGGATCTCGAACTCATCGAGACCCACACCTTCAGCTCGACGGTCGTCTACCTCCGCTACCGCGTAACGCGATAAGCGATCTGGGTCGTTCATGGAACCTACTTGAGGAGCTCGCCGAATCGCCCGGTACGTGGATCCAAGGATCTTGAACGTATCTGACCGAGCCGTGGAGTGGTCCCGGGGAGCCCAGTCGACGGCTGGCCGGTCACAATCGTTATCTATCTCTCGACACTAGATAAGGGAAGGGTGCGTTCCTTCTCTAGCGGGTCCACACGCAGAGCGACGTCGGACCGAGGGGCGAGACTGGCGGAGATGGTCGTCGAGGAGGCCGGCGAGGGTGACAGGAGACCTGCAGACCGCACTCGAGGGCATCGCCGAATACATCGAGAACCGGATCGCCCTCCCCACGCGTGAAGCTACCGCACGACTGTACGAGGGCGGGTGGCATGGTTCTGACGACGACCTGGTGTCCATCCTCCATGACTTCGCGGTGGACTGCCTGACCCTCGCGTTCGAAGCCCTGGAAGCTAACGCAGTCGAGATGATCGGCCAATAGGGAAGGAAGGTGCAACGGCGGGGAGGTTAGGGCGTGTGCTGAGCCCCGGTCACGTACTCGAGCAGGTCGGCGTCGAAGGTGCCGCGGGAGGCTTCCTCCGGACCTTCCTCCTTGTACATGCGGCCGAGGCTCTCGGTGATGCCGCGGTCGCCGCCGGTGAAGCCGGCGATCGTGCGCTCGGTGAGGTCGCGCCAGCGCTCCGCGAGCGCGCGCACCTCGGGATCGGTCGGGTCCGTGCCGGCGTCGCGGTGGGCCTTCATCTGCGCCGAGAGCTCGACCCATTCGCGTTCGACGGCGGCGATCTGGTCTGAGCCGACCTCCTAGCGCCGTGGTTCGAGCTGCGCGAGCAGTTCGGGCGTGTAGTACGTCTCGTGCATCCTCATCACCTCGATGTGTGACGCGAACCGCTAGACCGTCATCATCACTACGGCCAGGAAGGCGACAGCGAGACCGACGAGTTGTGTTCGGGTAAGCCTCTGATCCAACAAGGCTCTGGCGAGGACGACGGTGACGACAGGGAAAAGCCCCCCGAGGACACTGACGAGCACGAGCGATCCCCGCTGGAGGGCGAGCAGCATCAGCATCGTGGCAGCGGCGTCGCCGATCCCGACCGCAGGCACGAGCCAAGGATTCCGCCCCGGGGCTGACGCATCGACCTGACGTGAGAAGAGGGCGATCGACCCCAAGATGAGTGCCGCCATCAGCTTGGCCGCTACGAATGGCCAGACTCCTGACTCGGGGGATGTTTGCGCGAAACAGGCGACGGCGGTGCCGATCGCCACGCCTGCCGCTGCCGAGAGCGCGAGCACGTTCCTGATGTGCCCACCACGCCGCTCACGTTCTTCGGGTTGGATGCCGACGAGCACGACGGCGGTGATCCCGAGCAGCACGCCCACGAGCGCGACCGTTCCCGGTCGCTCACCACTGATGAGCCCGATCACGACGGGCACCGCGCAGCCACCGACCGCGGCGGTCGGCGCGGCGACGTACATCGGGCCGATGGCCAAGCTTCGGTACAGCGTCACCAAGCTGGTTGCCGTGGCGATCCCGGCCGCGAGTCCCCATCGGATGTCGGTCTTCGACGGATCGGCGGGCACGAACGCGACCACGATGGCAACGACCGCGAGCCCGATCGGTTGGGTGAGTGCCCCGAACCGGACGGCGCTCCGTCCCCGCACGGCGATGCCTCCGAAGAAGTCGGAGGTGCCCCAGAGGAGCGATGCGAGTCCCGCGAGGAGGTTGGTCATCCGTCAGGCTATGACGTTCTCCCGATCCGCGGACCGCGCGATCTCATCCCTGTTCGAGCTGCGCCATCAGACCGACGGAGTCGTAGAAGAATGACTCGGCGACGATCTCGTCGCCACTCGGGCTGAGCTCGTACCGAACCGCGCCGGGCCATCGGATGGCCCTTCCGGTTGGTTCGCAACCGAGGAACGGGCCATCGTGCGTGCCGACGAGCTCGATCTCGGCCATGACGGTATGGTCGCCGCTCACCATCGCTCGGACTTCGACGTGGACGTCGGAAAGCCCCTCCCACATCTCCGCGACCATCGCCGTGATCGCCGGCCGCCCTTCGACGATCGTGGGGCCGACGGCATCGGTGAAGGTCGCGTCGACGGCGAACAACTCGGACACCCCTGCCAGGTCCTTGGCGGCAACGAGATCGAACAGCGTTCGGATGGTCCCTGAAGGATCAGACAACGCATGACCTCCTTTGGTCGTCAGGTCGCAGCCGCCGCCGCGATCAAGGACAGCAACTCGAACACGACGTGCGCGGCCGCAGTGGCGGTGATCTCCGCATGGTCATACGCCGGCGCAACCTCCACCACATCGGCCGCGACCAAGTTGGCGTGGGCGAGGCCGCGGAGCACGCCGAGCAGCTCGCGGCTGGTGAGCCCGGCTGGTTCCGGGGTGCCGGTGCCGGGCGCCGCCGCCGGGTCGAGCACATCGATGTCGACCGAGACGTAAAGAGGCGCGTCCCCGATCCGTTCGAGGATGCCACCGACGACATCGGCGACCGTCCGTTCTTGAAAATCCATCGCCTGCACGATCCGGAATCCGAAGCCCGCGTCGTCGACGAGATCCTTGGGAGTGAAGAGCGGCCCGCGGATGCCGACGTGGGTGGCTCGTTCCTCGAGCAGCAGGCCTTCCTCCCATGCGCGCCGGAACGGTGTCCCGTGTGTGTAGGCGGCGTCGAAGTACGTGTCCCACGTGTCCAGGTGCGCGTCGAAATGCAGGAGAGCGACCGGACCCCAGCGTTCGCGAACCGCTCGCAGGAGCGGCAGCGCGATCGTGTGATCGCCACCGATCGAGATCAGATGTTCGTTGGTTGCCAGCAACTCCCGCGCGCCTGCCTCGATCTGGTCGATCGCCGTGGGGACATCGAACGGCGTCGCGACGATGTCTCCGGCGTCCGCCACCTGAACCTCCTGGAACGGCGAGACGTCGAGGGCTGGATGGTAGGCGCGCAGGAGCCGTGAGGCGGCGCGCACGGCTGCGGGGCCGAAACGCGCTCCCGGTCGGTAGGTCACCCCTGAATCGAACGGGACCCCGACGATGGCGACGTCGCATCTATCCACCTCGTCTCGTCGCGGGAGTCGGGCGAACGTCCCGGGACCGGCGAAGCGAGGAACCTCCAGCGGGTCGACCGGGCCAAGAGGTTCACTCATGCGCTCGCTCCCGTGGTGACGGACCGAACGGCGGTCACGATCCGGCCGACCGACGGGATCACCTGCTCCTCGAGCGACAGCGCCGCAGGGATCGGGACGTCCGGCTCTGCGACACGCGCGAACCCTCGCACCGAGGAAGGACCCAGCGCTTCCATCACCCGGGTCACCAGCTCCCCGGACAACCCGAAGCTCCGATAATCCTCATCGACGACTACCAGCCTTCCCGTCTTCGCGACGGATGTTGCCACCATCGCGTCGTCGAGGGGCGCGACCGAGCGCAAATCGATGACCTCGACATCGATGCCCTCGCCAGAAAGCACAGCAGCAGAGTCGAGCGCGCGTTCGACCATCGTGCTGAGCGTCGCGATGGTGACGTCGGTTCCCTCGCGCACGACAGCGCCGCGTCCGATCTCCACGACGTAGCGATCCTCCGGCACGTCCGCTCCGAGTGCGAAGGAGCTGCACTTGCGGAGGTAGGCATCCTTGTGTTCGATCACGATCACGGGATCCGGGTCCTGCAACGCCGCAGCGAGGAGCCCCCGGTAGTCGACGGGATTGCTCGGCGCGACGACCTTCAAGCCGGGGAGGTGCGCGAGCATGCCCCACAAGCTCTGGGAATGTTGCGCGGCCACCCCGATACACCCCCCCGCGGCCCGGAACGTGATCGGCATCCCGACGCGGCCACCCGACATATACCGGTTCTTCGCCGCGCCGTTGTAGAGCTGTTCGAGGCATACCCCGACGAAGTCGATGAACATGATCTCGACCAGCGGACGCCAGCCGCTGATCGCGAGACCCACCGCCATCCCCGTGAACCCCATCTCCGATATCGGCGTGTCACGGACCCGCCACTCGCCGAACCGCCGGAACAGTCCTCGGCTGGCGCCGAACGTTCCACCCGAGTAGCCCACGTCCTCACCGAGGAACACGATGGATGGGTCGAGTTCCATCTCCATGCCGATCGTGTCCGCGATTAGCTGCGAGACGTTCAGTTCGCGCGAGGTAGCGACATCGGCACTCATCCGGCCGACTCCGAGAACACGTCGGTGAGCGCTCCATCGGGGTCGGGTGCCGGCATCGATCGAACGAGCTCGAGCGATGCTTCGATCCGCTCCCGTTCCTCGTTCTCGATCGCTCTAAGCGTCGACGCATCCGTGCCCGAGCCTTCCAGGACGGCGGCGGCTCGTGCGATGGGATCGCCCTCCGAGACCATGTGATCCTTCTCCCGTTGTGAACGGTAATGGTCCACGTCGCCCTCGTAGTGACCGCGGAAGCGGTGACACGTCGCCTCGAGGAGCGCGGGTCCGCCGCCGGATCTCGCGATCCCTGCGGCCTCCTCGAACGCGACGGCCACCGCCTCCACGTCGGAACCGTCCACCCGGCGTCCCCAGGCGCCGTAGGCATCGGCCTTCTCGGCGATGCCGGGCCCGGAGATGACATCGTCCGCGGGAACGGAGATCGCGTAGTGGTTGTTCTCCACGACCAGGACGAGCGGCAGCGACCAGATCGCCGCCATGTTCAGCGTCTCGTGGAACTGTCCGGTGTTCACCGCCCCGTCGCCGACGATCGCGATCGCGATGTCGTCGCTCCCGGCCAGATGCGACGCGTACGCGTGGCCGAGCGCCACGGGCATCGCCGAGCCGACGATGCCGGTGTTCGAGAACCGGTGGTCCGGGTCGAAGAGGTGGAGGTGACCACCCTTGCCGCCGCACAGTCCCGGGGCGCGCTCGTAGATCTCCGCCAGCAACGGTTCGAGCGGGACGCCCTTCGCGATGGCGTGCAGGTGGCTCCGATGGGTGCTCACCATCCAGTCGGTCGGCCGCAACGAGCCCACCAGGCCGGCGGCAACGCCCTCCTGACCGGTCGCCAGATGGAGCTCGCCGCGGAGCTCGCCCGTCGTGACGCCGCGGGCGCATGCATCCTCGAAGAGACGCATCGTCCACATCAGCCGGTATCGCTCCAGCAGATCGGGCCGCGTCTCGCTCACGGTCGCCATCCTGACGCAGATCCGTCCGTCACTCGATCGGGATCTCGGCGTATCGACGATCGATGTCGACGCCCTTCGATCGCTCGTACGTCTTCCAACCGAAGTACCACGCGAAGCCGGCGACGATCGCGATCACCGCGCCCCAGATCACGAAGTTGAGGTTGAGCGAGAACGTCTTGTCCACGAGCAGCCGGTAGCCCATCGGGATGATGAACGCGACGGCGATGATCCCGAGGATCGTGAGTACCGGGATCCCGGCGACCCGCCACGCGATGGGGGACGACTCGAAGACGCTCTTCCTCAAGAATGGGAAGAAGATGCACCACCCGCACACGAGCAAGAAGTTCACCGCGAGTCCCAGGAAGCCGGAGACCACACCGAGCAGCGTCGTGAACGCGAACAATGCGAGCGTGATCTCGGCGACGACCACGCAAACGAGGATCGCCCAATGGGGCGAGTGATAGCGCTCGTTCACGTCGGCGAGCTTGTCCGGCGCCATCCCGTCGATGCTCCAAGCGAGCATCGTCCTCGACGGATACAAGAACGCCGTCCCCAACACGAAGAGTGCGATCACGACGACCCACACGCTCATGATGATCGTCAACAGGACGTTCCCACCCGCGATCGCCGTGAAGAAGGGCACGAACGGTGGTGCGTTGAGCGGAACGCCGACCGCGGCGGCCGAGAGCATGAAGTCGCTCCCGAACGCAGCCTGGTAGAGGAACATCAGCACGATGAAGGCGACGCCGAGCGCGATCACGGAGCCGACGATCCCTCCAAGCTGCCCCCGCTTCACGTTCTTCACCTCGCCGCTGAACGACACGGCGGTGATCGCGAACCACAGGGAGAACGCGGGCCACAACACGAACTTCCACGTCTCACCCAGCGAGAACGTCGCCAGGGGGGCGGCGCCGGCCGCGACCCCGTCGGCGACCACCTTCGCGTAGGCTCCTTGCCCCGCGAGCTCGTTGAAGTTCGCCTTGAAGTCCAGCACCCCGATCGCCGCCAGGAACAGCACGACGATCGTCACCGCCAGGCTCACGAGCGAGACGTAGGTCGCACCACGCTGCCACCGGAAGTAGCCGCCGGCTCCGCGGTAGTGCAGGTAGCCCATCAGCAGGACGGCGACGCTGCCTCCGATGAAGATGCCCCACTTGCCGGAGAACCACGCAGACCAATCGAGCATCGTCTGGTTGTGGGCCTGCACCCCGATCCCGGCCAACACCGGAGCGATCCCGAACAGGCAGAGGAACGCACCGTTGATCCCGATATAGAACATCTGCCAGAACGAAAACGAGAAGCTGAACGCGAACCCGACGGACGGGCTGAGCGATCGAGAGAGGAAGACGTACTCGGCGCCCGACCGTGGATAGACGCTGGCGACCATCGCGTAGCACGCGCCGATCGCGATGCCGCCCAGCATCGCGAGGAAGCTCGCCAGCTCCATCGACGAGCCGGGATATGACCCCCACGCCAGCACCGTGAACACGATGTACGAGAGAGCGATCGTCTGGAATCCGAAGAAGAACACGTCCCGTGTTCCGACCCCCCGGACCAGCCCTGAACTCGTGCGCGTGAAGACCCCTTCGATCTTCGGCATCTCCGTCGCCATCCGAACCCCCCTTCGTTCAGCCGGATACCAACTGCAGGTTCTTGACGCCGTTCGCGTCGATGTCGACGAGCAGGCCGTCCAGGACCCCCTCGCCGTATTCGCTGCCGGGGTTCGCGATCGGCGTCGAGCCGATCCGCTTCACCCCTTTGGACTCGTGGATGTGACCGTGCAGGCCGACCATCGGCTGGTACCGGGCGATCGCATCGCGCGTGGCCGTGCTCCCGACCGGGACCATCTCGAACCCCATCCCGCCGACCCGGGGTGTGAGGTACTCGTCGAGCTTCGGCGCCACGTCGAGGCCGCTGCCGAACGGCGGCACGTGCAGGCTGAAGATCGTGCGGCCGACGTCGCGCGCCTTCTCGGCGGTCCGGTCGATCCGCTCCGCCAGCTCCTCCTCGGAGATATCGCGAGGGCACGCCCACGGCGTCGGGTTCCCCCATCCCATCCCGAGCAGCTCGTAGCCGCCCTCGAGCTCGATCACCGTGCCGTTCGGGTCCTCGATCACCTGGGATCTGGCGATCACGTCGTCGACCTCCAGGAAGTCGTCGTTCGCTCCCGACACGAAGACACGGACGCCACTACCTGCCAGCTTCTCGTCCGCCTCCGTGACCCACTCCTGGGCCCGCTCGAGCACGAGCCTTCGGAAGAGCTCGTCGATGCGCGCCTGATCCTCGGCGTACCACGCTTGCTCGTCCGGCGTGGTCTCGAACGCGTACTGACCGGCGTCGGCGATCTTCGTCTGGAGGTCGACGAGTGCCTCCAGGGTCTCGACCCGTCGTTCGATCCCCAGGAACGTCGCGGTGCGCACGCCTCTGGCCTGTTCCACGATCGGCACGACGAACTTGCCGGTGATGTCGCCCCCGCAGATGATGTGGTCGGCCTCGTAGAACGTGGCCGAGGCCAGGAACTTCTTCCAGCACTTGCGCGAGGCATGGAGATCGGAGCAGAAGTAGATCCGCACGAACCTGGTCGCCCTCCCTACCGAGGCGCGGATGCGCTCGCCGGCTGCCTTATCGCTTGATAAGTTGGCGCGACCCTAGGACGTGGCCAGAGAGGTGTCAAGTGGACCCGGAACGACCGGTGGAAGCGGAAGCCCACGCGCTCCATGATGTTGCCTGGTCCGACGGCATCCCGCTGCGTCTGATCGGTTCGATCGCTGTGCGCTCGCGGTGTCCGCAGCACGAGTATCTGATGACGGCGCTCGGTCGCCGCGTACCGCTGGACATCGACCTCGTCACGTATTCGCGGCACGAGCGGCCGGTGGAAGCGCTGTTCGTCGGCCGCGGCTACGAGCTCGATCCGACGGTACGACACAGCCGGGAATGGGGCATCAAACGACTGATCTTCGCGGACCCAGTCACCGGCATCAAGGTCGACGTCTTCCTCGACGAGCTCGTGATGGCGCACACGATCGACTTCAAGGGGCGGCTGGAGTTGGACGCCCCGACGGTCACGCTCGCCGACCTCCTCCTTTCCAAGCTGCAGATCCACGAGGTCACCGAGAACGACCTGATCGACATGACCGTCCTGCTCGCCGAACACGAGCCAGCAACGGGTGCGGAGCTGGATCTCGAAAGAGTGATCTCGGTCCTGGTCGGCGATTGGGGGTTCCAGCACTCCGCCGAGGCGAACCTCGCGAAGCTGCGAGATGCGATGGGACGTTGGCCGGATCTGCCATCCGCGGTCAGGGCGTGTGTCGAGAAGCGGATCCGTGAGCTCGAGATCGCGCTCCAGGCCCGCGCGAAGTCCCGTCGGTGGAAGCTGCGGGCGAAGGTGGGTGAGCGGATGCGCTGGTACGAGGACGTGGGCGACGTCGAGCGCTAGGGAGCGTCTGGTCGCGCGGCCATCCTGATCTCATCCATCCGCGATGGATCGGAGAGCACCCCGCGGAGGACCAGCGAGGCGATCTCGTCGGTGAGGGCGGCGTCATGCCGGCGTCCACCGCTGTAGAGGGTGAGCGTCCGCACCAGGATGCCCGCGATCGCTTCACGGACCATCGACGGTTGCACAGCGACGAACTCGCCGCTCTCGACGCCCGCCTGCACGATCCGCTCGACCGCTGCATGCACGTGCGCGCGCTTGCGGGCCCAGGTGCCGAACGTCGGGTCCCCCATGACGTCTTCCGCGTAGACGCCGCTCAGGTTGTACGGAGCGTCGGCCAGATGCTCGAGGTCATGGCTGAGGTAGCGATAGAGGCGAACCCCGGCCGACCCATCCTCAGCAGCCAACCGATCGGTTGACGCGACCGCCTCGTCCAGGTCCCACCTAAGGAGAGCCTTCACGATGTCCGACTTCGCACCGAAATGATGGAACAGCGCAGGTTGTCGCACACCGACCGCGTCGGCGATCTGACGCGTCGTGGTGGCGTGGTACCCCTGTCGCGCGAAAAGCTCTGAGGCCTCATGCAGAATCCGCTCCCGGGTCGGCATCTCCGTTCGTCGCCCCCGCTCGACCGCGCTCGCCATGGCCAGAGGATAGTCAGGCGGGCTCGCCTCCGGTCATCGACGCCGAGGTGCTCGGGCGCTCAGGTTTACTGGGCGTGGGTCACGTACTCCGATAGGTCGGCGTCGAAGGTGCCGCGGGAGGCCTTCTCCGGACCTTCATCTTGATACATGCGGCCGAGGCTCTCGGCGATCCCGGGGTCGCCGCCGGTGAAGCCGGCGATCGTGCGTTCGGTGAGGTCACGCCAGTGCTCCGCGAGCGCGCGCACCTCGGGATCGGACAGGTCCGTGCCGGCGTCACGGTGGGCCTTCATCTGCGGCGAGAGCTCGGCCCACTCGCGTTCGATGGCCGCGATCTGGTCCTCGCCGACCTCCTGGCGCCGTGCTTCGAGCTGCGCGAGCTGTTCGGGCGTGTAGTACGTCTCGTGCATCCTCATCACCTCCACGATCTGCGTGAG
>JBOGVK010000100.1:0-23299 GCA_050692375.1 Actinomycetota bacterium | reverse complement strand
CCACCCCGCGTAGGCTGAACGGGTGCGCTACCGCTACTCGCGCTGGGACGGCACCCAAGATCCCTTCGGCCCCGAGGTCGATGCGTCCGACGTCCTCGAGGAGCTCTCCGACGACGTCCTGATGGGCACCGGCGCCGAGAGCGCACTCCGACGGCTGATGCGCCGGGGGATGCAGGGCCGCTTCTCCGGGCTCGACGCGCTCCGCCGCCGGTTGAACCACATGCGCGAGCGGGAGGAGGAGGCACTCGACCTCCGCGGCCCTCTCGAGGAGATCCGGCGCCAACTCGAGGAGATCCTCGATCGCGAACGGAGCACACTTTCGTTCAAGGCCGAGGATGACGCCCGCATGCGCGAGTCCTTCCTCGACGCGTTGCCACCGGATGCCCCCGGGAAGCTTCGCGAGCTCGCCGACTACCGCTTCGTCGATCCGCAGGCTCAGCATATGTTCGACGAGCTGATGGAGCACCTGCGCGAGCAGGTGCTGGGCGCGTACTTCCGGAACATGGCTCAGGGCATGCAGAACATCACGCCGGAACAACTCGCGCACTTCCGCGACATGCTCGCCGAGCTGAACCACATGATCGAGCAACGCTCTCGCGACGACGAGTACGACTTCGACGGGTTCATGGAACGCTACGGCGACCTATTCCCGGACAACCCCAAGAGCTTGAACGAGCTCCTGGAGAACATGGCACGACGGATGTCGGCGATGAGCAGGCTGATGGTGTCGCTCTCCCCGGAGCAGCGCGCGGAGCTCCAGGGTCTTGCGGAACAGGTGATGCAGGACATGGATCTCGCGTTCGAGGTGAGTCGCCTGGGCTCCAACCTGCAGGGCGCGTTCCCCGACATGCCGTGGGGGGAGCCGACGATGGGGAGCCGCGAGGGAGAGGAGCCGATGCCACTCTCAGCCACCATCGACGCTATGGAGCGCATGCACGACTACGAGGACCTCGATCGCTCGTTGCGTGGCGACTATCCCGGTGCGACGGTCGACGACATCGACGAGGAAGCGCTGCAACGGATCCTCGGCGAACCGGCCGTCCACGATCTCCGCCGGCTCAAAGAGATCGAGCGTTCGCTGGAGAAGGCCGGTCTGATGACTCGGCGCAACGGACGACTCGAGATCACGCCGCGCGGGGCACGAAAGCTGGGTGAGCGCGCGCTGGTGCAGGTGTTCGAGGAGCTGAAGCGTGATCGCGAGGGGACGCATGAAGCCCGCGACGCGGGCGGTATGGCGGAACCGACGGGTGCAACGCGCCCCTGGCGCTTCGGCGACAACGGTCAGATCGCCGTGCAACGGACCGTGTTCAACGCGGTGGTTCGTTCGGAGCCGGGGCAGCCGATCCGATTGCAGCCCGACGACTTCGAGCTGGTCGAGGCCGAGCAGCGCACCGAGGCCGCGACCGCGTTGCTCCTGGATCTCTCGTTCAGCATGCCGTTGCGCGGGCACTTCATCCACGCGAAGAAGATGGCGCTCGCACTCCACGCCCTGATCGAAGGACGGTATCCGCACGACACCCTCTACCTGATCGGGTTCAGCGACTACGCTCGGCGGCTGCAGCCCGAGGACCTGACCGCACCCGGTTTCGAACGCGTCTACGGGACGAACATGCAGCACGCGTTCCTGCTGGCGGGCCGGTTGCTCGCGCAACATCCGCGCGCCGCGCGACAGGTAATCATGGTGACCGATGGCGAGCCCACGGCGCATCTGGAGGGTGATCAGGCGTTCTTCTCGTGGCCGCCGGTGTCCAAGACGATCCAGCTGACGCTGGCAGAAGCCGTGCGGTTGTCGAGGGCCGGCGTCACGCTCAACGTCTTCATGCTCGAAGAGTCGGAGGGACTCATCAGCTTCATGGAACGACTCGCTCGCATCACGTCCGGCCGGGTGTTCCTGATGGATGATGAGCGATTGGGAGACTTCGTGGTGCGCGACTACGTCAAGCGTCGAGGCCGCCGCTGATGCACAAGGGCGTCAAGGTGGCGGTGTGGGCCGCCGTCTTCATCACCTGTGCGGGCGTCGGGGCATTCATCGCGGCGCACTCGAACCCCTTCCCGCCTGGTGTCGACCGGCCGCTTGCGTCGCCGAGCGGGATCGTGTCGGTCACACCCAGCCCGTCGCCATCGCCGGTGCCCGTGAAGTGGTCCGGGAGCCTCCGGAGCTCCACCTACCATCAGCTCTACGTCGGAGGGCGTTGCACTACGAACTGGCGTGGGTCCCTTCGTTTCACGGTCACGGACTCAGGTAGGGTCGAAGGAAAGGGCGCGGCAACCTTGGCTGAGCCCCTCCAGTGCGACTTCCCGATCGCGCAGGTGCAGGTCCGGCGGGTCACGCTGGCGCTGACGGGACGCGTTCGGGGTGGTCGCGTGACGCTCCACCTGACGCAGACGGCGATCTCTCCGTCGAGCAGTCACGACTTCGGCGGTTTCATCGCGTTCTTTCCGGTGCGGATCACACTGGCGGTTCGCCACGACGCCGCGAGCGATCGCTTCGATCGGCAACACGTCGACGAGCAAGGCCGCGGCGTCTACTCCTGGGTCACGTCGGTTCGCATCGCTCGCGTGTCAGTCGGCTGACGCCCCGGACGTGCGCAGCACATCGGTGAGCGCGTCTGCATCGCCACGTGAAAGCAAGAGCCACGCCCGCGCCCCACTTCGCTCCCATGCAACAAGTCCAGTCGATCGGCGAGACACCGTCGTCACGTCGACGTCGATCAGATCCACGGCGAACGCAAAACCTCGCGCTCCGGCATCCTGCCAGGCGCGCGAGGGCGCCCAGATCAAGGAAGGTCCATCGCCGACCCATGTGATCCCCTGTGCCAACGCGCCCCAACCTCGCCACCGGGCGAGGAAGCTCTGTTCGAGGTCCGGCTGCAGATCCTTCGGCCAGCCTGTCAGCGTGTGGAGGGCGAGGCCTGCCGGCCAGCAGTTGGCGGGTCGAGGACCTCGACGAACGATCGCGCCCGGGATAGGGAGACCCGGCATGCCTTCGGTCACGAGCCACGCTGGGATGGCGATGAGCCATGAGAGCAGACCGAGCAGGCCGGTCGCTTGGTGCCAGCGCCGGATCCGTTGCCATGTCGCCTGTGTGTCGACGGAGCCCTCCTGCACGATCACGCGCGATCCCACCAGAGCGTGACGACCGTTCTTTCCGGCGGCCCCACATCCCACAGGTCGTCGAGCTGACGAAGCCGATCGCCGAGCGCGGCCGCGATGTCCTCGTCGCGGTCCGCGGGAAGGCAGAGTCGCTTGCGGACCGAGTGGATCGCGTCTGCTCGGTGCGCGAACCCGCCGCTCCCGTGGCGACCGGCGACGACCCGGTCCTCGCGACCGACCTCGTACCCGAGGTCGGTGAGCACCGATGCCGCATCATCGGCCGTTGGCCCGAGTGGGCGCTCGAGCGCGTGGAAACGCAACCAGAGATCTCGCATCCAATCGAGCGGATGGTTCGCGGTGAGCTCGACGACGACTCGACGTCGAGCGTGATCGTGAAGTGCCCTCACGAACGGCGGAAGGTCGCTGGTGTTGTAGAAGACATGTCCGGCGAGCACGACGTCCGCGATCTCGACATCGGCGGTCGCGTCCGGCCACGCGTCGGTCACGGCTCGGGCGGCGACTCCTGCGGCGGCGGCGTTCGCCAAGAATCCCTCGAGCATGTCCGGCTGGGCGTCGACGCCGACGATGAGCCCGGCACGTCCAGCCAACGGGATCGACGTCCCACCTCCGCCCACGCCGACGTCGAGCAGCGTCCCGCCCGCCGGCAATACCTCCAACGCCCGGCGTGTGGTCGGTGTCGGCTCGGCGTCGGGAGCGGACGCACCTCGCCTGCGGAAGCATTCGGTCGCGAAGCCGTACGGAGACTCCGGCGCGGCAGCGAGGACATCTTCCGGGATCGCCCACGCGGCGAGCTGCTCCCGCCAGCGGTCCGCGGCCGTCACGCGTCCGCCCACCCGGAGCCATCATGCTCGCCGAGCAGCGGGGGAGGTGTTCGCGTCGGTGGGGCGACGCCGTCGAAGCGGATCGGGTTGGCCACCAATCGCAGCATTCCTCGGACGGCGTCGGGCACCGCCTCGACGAGCGCGGATCCTTCCGGCGAGGAGAACACGTCGGCCATGGTGCGGATGGGCGAGCACGGGATGCCTGCAGCCTCGAGCGTCGACAGCCATTCCGCGGCGGTCCGCTCGGCGAAGCGCTCTTGGAGCAGGGGGATCAGTGCATCGCGGTTCGCCACGCGTGCCTCGTTCGTCGCGAACCGCATGTCGCTCGCCCAGTCGGGTCGCTCGATCACCTCGCACGTTCGCGCGAACAGACGGTCGTTCCCGGCGGCCAGGATGAACGGGCGATCGCTCGCTTGGAAGGACTGGTACGGCACGATGTTCGGGTGCGCGGTCCCCATCCGCGACGGGACGCCGCCGCCGATCAAGTAGTTGGCCGCCTGGTTCACCATGGCGGACACGCTCGCGTCGAACAACGCCACGCTCACGTGCCGGCCGTGGCCGGTCGCATCCCGTTCCCGCAAGGCGGCCAGGATGCCCACGGCCGCGTACAGGCCGGTGATCACATCGAGCAACGCGACGCCGGCCTTCGTCGGCTCGCCGTCGCGCTCGCCGGTCACGCTCATCAGCCCCGACAGCGCCTGCATGATGATGTCGTAGCCGGGTCGGGACGCCGTCTCGGAGGTGTCGCCCCCGAACGCCGTGAGCGAACACGTCACCAAACGGGGATGAGCCCGCCGCAGCCCCTCCAGCCCCAGACCGAACCGAGCCATCAGGCCGGGCCGGAAATTCTCGATCACCACGTCCGCGCCCGCGATCAGCCGGCGGACCAACGACACTCCGTCCGGCGTCCCCAGATCGGCCGTCACGGATCGTTTGTTGCGGTTGAGGGACAAGAAGTAGGCGGCGTCTTCACCCGCGAACGGCGGTCCCCAGTGTCGGGTGTCGTCGCCTTCGGCGGGGCGCTCGACCTTGAGGACGTCCGCGCCGAGGTCTGCCAGCAGCATGGTGCAGAGCGGTCCGGCCAGGACGCGTGAGAGATCCACCACGCGGACACCGGCCAACGGAACTGGAGGCGGTGTGGGCTCGGGGTTCGCCATCGGAGCGTGAGGCTACACGAGGGACCCCACAAAAGCGGAACCGCCGAAACCCGAGGGCTCCAGCGGTTCCAGCACGTTTGTACACCTGGAGGGCATCCGAGGTCAATCCCTCAGCGAGATTCTTGGCACTCTTTCTTGGCTATGAGCCCCTAGTCATGGCAGTGGTCGATTGGGCATGATTGTCCTCGATGAACCCCCAGAGCCTGGATCGGGCGAACTCGTTTCTGGCGGCGGTGGCCGCTCGGACCGAGGTGGGAGGCGTGCTGCCCGGCACGCCGGCCGACATCGGACACCAGTTGGCCTTCCCCGATGCGCTTTCGACCGCCCGGGCGGTCCGAGCCCTGATCGCCCGACGACGGCTGGAGCCCGCCGACGGCTCCTACCGCCTCCTCGACGCCCGCCCCGTGGACCCCGGCGAGCGAGAGGTCATCGGTCGTCGGCCGCGGAAACCCCGCCGGGCGACGCCTTCCTCCCGTCCGTCCTCCGCGACGGGATCGATGTACTCGGATGTGGGACGTGCCGCAGTCGATCGGTTGGTAGAGCTCGGTCGCGAGGTCGCTTCGCTCCGGGCCAGTCTTCGCACGGCGCGGGAAGAAGCGCGGAAGTCCCGGGAGGTGCGTGTGGAGGCCGAACAACGCGCAGACGTCCTGGGGTCCAAGGTCCGTGAGCTCGATGCGCGTGCCGAGATGGCCGAGGCCAACTTGCGAACCTTGCTGGCCTCGGTTCGAGGGCGCGAGACCCCACGCGACGCGCAGGTGGGCGATTCCGAGATGGAGGCGATACTCGGCGTCCTCAAGGGCGGCGACGAGGTCGAGGACGGGTCCGTCGGAAGCTAAGGCGCCGGCGCCGCGGTCAAGGACGGATCGAGGTTCGCCGCGTGGCAAGCCGCGAAGTGCTCGTTCCCCAGCTCGAGCAACCCCAGGTCCTCGCCGGTGCACTTGGCCTCGATGCCGAGCGTGACGACCTCGCCGGAGGCAACCAGCGGGCACCGGGGATGGAACCGGCAGCCGCTCGGAACCCGCGTCGGGTCGGGCGGCTCGCCGGTCAGGATCGGTCGCTCGAGTCCGCCGGCCTCCGGCACCACGTCGAGCAGCGCCTTCGTATACGGATGCTTCGGCCTGAGCAGGACCTCTTCGGCGGGCCCGATCTCGACGATCCTGCCGAGATACATCACGGCGACCCGGTCGGCGATGGTCCACGCGAGACCGAGATCGTGGGTGACCACCAGGATCGTAAGTCCGAGCGTGTCGCGGAGCTCGAGCAGGAGCCGGAGGATCTCGCCTCGTACTGAGGCGTCGAGGTTCGACACGGGTTCGTCGGCAATGATCATCTTCGGTTCCAGCACGAGCGCACCCGCGATCACGACACGCTGACGCTGGCCTCCCGACAGCTCGTGCGGGTAGTTGAGGAAGAAGCGCTCGGGGGGACGCAAGCCCGCGCGCGATAGCGCGCGGGCGACCTGTTCCTTCTCGTCGCCCGGCACCTTGTGGACGCGCAAGCCCTCGGCGACCGCTTCGTAGATCGTCTGACGTGGGTTCAGCGCGCCGGTTGGATCCTGGAACACCATCTGCACGTTCCTGCGATACGCGCGGAGATCGTCGGTGATCGGTTTGCCCTCGTAGAGGATCTCGCCGCTCTTCGGCCTCTCGAGACCCATGATCACGCGCGCGGTCGTGGTCTTGCCGCATCCCGACTCCCCGGCCATCGCCAGGACCTCGCCCTTGTGCATCGTGAGGCTCACGCCGTCCACCGCTCTGGAGACCGTTGCCTGCTTCCCCATGAGGCCGCCGCCGAGGCCGACACGGCCGGCGAACGTGACGAACAGGTCCCGGACCTCGAGGATCGGCGCCTCGCTCAAGTGTCCGCCCCTTGGTCGCCGGCGGCGGGTCGTTCCGCGCTCGCGAGCGCGCCTTCGACCAGCAAGCACGCCGCCTCGCGGCCGGGTGACACGCGATACAGATGCGGGTCGATCTCGGAACACTTGTCGAAGACCTTCGGGCAGCGAGGGTGGAACGCGCATCCACTCGGCCGGTCCGACGGGAACGGGGGGTCGCCGGGAAGACCTGAGGGCGCCAGTCGGAAATGGCTGTCGCCGATCTCGGGGAACGCTGCCGCGAGCGCCTGCGTGTAGGGGTGCGCCGGATGTTCGAAGACGTCCTCCGAAGGACCCTCCTCGACGATCCGTCCCGAGTACATGATCGCCAGCCTGTCGCAGACCTCCACCAGGACCGACAGGTCGTGCGTGATGAAGATCATCGCGAGACCCAAGTCGTTCTGGAGCTCCTTCAGCAGACGGAGCACTTGGGCCTGCACCATGACGTCGAGCGCCGTCGTCGGCTCGTCGGCGATGATCAAACTCGGGCTGCACGCGAGCGCCATCGCGATCATGACGCGCTGACGCTGCCCGCCCGAGAGCTCATGGGGGTAGTCGTCCAGTCGCCGCGCGGGAAGCCCGACCTTTTCGAGGATCTCGCCCGCGCGAACCCGTGCCTCACGCTCGCCGGCCTGGCCGTGGATGATGATCGGCTCGGCGATCTGCTCTCCGATCCGTCGCACGGGGTTCATCGCGTGCATCGCTCCCTGGAAGACGATCGACGCTTCCGTCCACCGGATGGCACGCAGCCGCCCCGCTTTCATCTCGAGGACGTTTTCGCCCTCGAGCTCCACGGTCCCGGTCACCTCCGTGCCCGGGGGGAGGAGGCGGAGCAGAGCCGCGGCGATGGTCGACTTGCCGCAGCCTGACTCTCCGGCGAGTCCCAATACCTGGCCCTCCGCCAGGTCGATGTCGATCCCTCGGACCGCCGGGACGGGCCCCGCTTGGGTCGTGTAGGTGACGAAGAGATCGCGGACCGACAGGAGGCTCATCGCGCCCTGAGTTTCGGGTTCAAGATGTCGTCCAGGGCGTAGCCGACCATGGTGAACGCGAGTACCACGAGGACGATGGCCATGCCCGGAGGCACGATCCACCACCACTGTCCCGAGATCGCGGCGCCCTTGTTGAAAGCGAACTCGAGGATCGTGCCCCACGAGATGCTGAGCGGGTCGCCGAGACCCAGGAACGACAGCGTCGTCTCGGACAAGATCGCTACCGCCACGATCAACACGGTGTTCGCATAGATCAGCGGGCCGACGTTCGGCAAGATGTGTCGCGTGATGAGGTGCCAGTCGCTCGATCCCAGCGCGCGCGAGCGCTCGACGTAGGCGCGCGTCTTCACCGACAGGACTTGGGCGCGGATCACACGGGCGGTGCTCGGCCACGACGTGACACCGATGACGAACACGATCGTCCAGATCGAGGGTTTCAGAAGCGTCGCGAGGACGATCGCGAGCGGCAAGAACGGGATGACCAGGAACCAGTCGGTGACGCGCATCAGCGCCGACTCGCGCCAGCCGCCGTAGTAACCGGCGAGCAGGCCGATGGCGGTCCCGAGGAACATGGTCAGGACCGTGGCGGCCAGACCCACGAGCATCGAGATCCTGGTGCCCCAGATCGTGAGGGAGAGCACCGACCGGCCCAGGTTGTCGGTGCCGAAGAGGAATCTGGCCGAGGGAGCGGCGTACTGCGGGTTGTCCGGATGGCAGGTCGGCGTCAGGTCGCAGTGGCTGGCCAGCAGCGGCGCGAAGAGCGCGATGAGCACGAAGAAGATCAGGATGAAGAGCCCGACCATGCCCATCTTGTTCTTCCTGAACGTCTTCCAGGTGCGAGCCGCTGCCGCCCTTCGTCGTGTACGTGCGATCGCCCTCGGGCTCTTGGGTATCTGGATGCCGACCGAACTCTCGCCTGGATCAAGTGGCGGGGTCGGCTGCGACGTGGTCGGTGGCAGTTTCGTCACGCAGCCCTCACGCGTGGGTCCAGATACGAATACATGAGGTCGGCGACCAGGTTCGCCACGATCACCGAGACGCTGAAGAGGAGGAACAACCCTTGGAGCACGGGGAAGTCCGGTCCGTTCTGGATCGCGGTGAACGTCAGGAGTCCCAGCCCCGGCCACGAGAAGATCAGTTCGATCGTGATCGCCCCCGAGATGATGAATCCCAGCGAGAGGATCGTGACCGTCATCGTGGGCAACAAGGCGTTCGGCACGGCGTGTCGATAGAGCACCTCGTTCTCCCGGAGGCCTTTCGAGCGCGCCGTGATGATGAAGTCCTCACCGAGCGTGTCCAAGAGCGAGGACCGCATGATCAACGAGTACTCGGCGAGGTAGGACACGACCAGCACGAAGAACGGCAACGCCATGTGGTTCAAGACGTCGGCGGCGAGCGAGAGCCCGTGAAGATCCGCGGTCTGCGACGTCATCTGCCCCGACGGGAAGATCGACGGGAATGGCCCGACGCCGGTCGAGAACGCCATGATCATCAGGAGCCCGAACCAGAACTCGGGCATCGCATAGAGGAAGAGGCTGAACCCGAGCGCGCCCCGGTCGAACCGTGAGCCCCGCCGCCACCCCTGCGCGATCCCGAGCCACAACCCGAGCGCGATCGAACCGATCGTCGACGTGCCGATCAGGAGCACGGTCGGCCAGACCCGTGACGCGATCACGGTTGAGACCGGCTGGCTGTAGAAGTACGAAAGACCGAGGTGGCCTTTCAAGGTCTCAACCAGATAATGGAAGAACTGCCGCAGGAGCGGGAGGTCGAGTCCCAGCTGCGCCCGGAGCTGTCGCACCGCTGCGGGGCTGATCGCGTGCCCCCGGAGAAGCTGGGTCACGGGATCGCCGATCCCCCGGAACAGGAAGAAGTTGAAGGCGAGCACGAACACCAGCGTGAAGAGCGCCTGCAGGATCTTCGAGAGCAGGTATCGGCGAGTGCTCACGTCCCTCCTTCTGGTCGCATCCCCTGTCGGCTAGTCCCGGTCTTCGTCGGCGACACGTCTGCGGCGCATGATCGTGACGCCTCCCAAGACCGCCACCAGCACGACGATGAGCACGATCCAGACGGTGGACGATGCGCCCTTCGTGGCGGCAGCTCCTGAGGTCGCCGACGCGGGCCGGATGTTGATGATCGAGAACGGCCCGAACCCGAAGAGGGCCTCACCCTTCACGTCAGCAGTGTCGGCCGGCTGCGGCAGGAACCCGGTGACCTGGTCCGTGCGCCACGCTTCCAGGAGCGAGCTGAAGTACATCATGATGTAGGGCTGGTCCCGATACAGGAGCGCCTGCATCTGATGGACGAGGTCCGGCCGCTTGGCGGGGTCGGTGACGCTCAGCTGTTCCTTATACAGCTTGTCGTACTCCGGGTTGCAGTAGTAGCTGTCGCTGTTCCGGTACGTGTTGGCGTCCGGCGGACGCTGGTTGCACACCAGAACGTTGAGGATCGAGTTCGGATCCGGGTTGACGTACCAGCCCCAGTCGAACAGATCGTATTCGCCGGCGAGGATGATGTTCGTGAGCTTGTTGCTCGCGACCGACTGCACATCGATCTTGATGCCGATCTGCGACAGCCAGTCCTTCACGAACGGCGCCGTCTCGATCGTGTTCTGGTCGGAGTTGCGCGTGAAATACCGGAACTCGAGGGGCTTGTTGTTGAACGGGTCGATCCGCACACCGTCGGGGCCCATCTTGTACCCGGCGGCGTCGAGCTTGGCGTTCGCGCCGGGGATGTCGAACTTCCAGGTTTGATCGGCCGGCGGTACCCAGTTGCCTGTGGTTGACGTCGGCTGCACAGGCGAGATCGCCGCCGTACCGTCGCCGAGCAGGACCTTGTCGACGATCGTCTGGCTATCGACGGCCATCCGGATCGCCTGACGGACAGCGACGTCGGTGAGCGCATGCGCACCGTCGCCGTGCGGTTTGAAACCTCCGGTCGTATCGGTCTCGTAGGCCGACCCGGTGTTGATCCCGATCTCTTCGAAGTTGGGGATGAACGCGGCCCGCGTCTCGATGTTCGGCTTGCCCTTGAGGGTGTTCAGGATGTTCGCGGAGTCGATGTAGGCGAAGTCGATCTCGCCGTTCTGCAGGGCGGCGGCTTCGGAGTCCTCGTTGTTGTAGATCACGTAGATCAGCTTGTCGTAGTGCGGAGTCAACCCGACCGCGTTCCCCCAATAGTTCGGGTTCTTCTCGAGCGTGACCGACTGACCCTGCTTGTAGTCGGTGATGACGTACGGACCCGAGCCCACGTTCGGGAAGTTCTGGTCTTGCACCGCGGCCTTGAAGTCGTTGTTGTATTTGCTCCAGATGTGCTCGGGCAGGATGTACTCGTACATGAAGACGGTGCCCCCGGCGTAGACTGACGTCGGCGAGGAGGAGGTGATGACCACCGTCGTGGGATCGGTCGCCGTCGCATCCTTGAAGGCCGCGAGGTCCGCCGAGTAGTTCGAGACGTTGTTCTTCTTGTAGTAGTTGAGGGTCCACGCGATGTCCTCGGCGGTGAACGGTTGCCCGTCGGACCATTTCATCCCCGGACGGACGTGGTAGGTGAACGTCAAGCCGTCGGAACTGTGGTCGACGCTCGTGACGATGGAGTGTTCGTAGTCGGGCGACATGTCGTTCACGGCGAATTCGATCGGGAGGTTGTACGTCACCGCCCAGATGTTGTAGTCGGTGGCGAGGTTGCCCTTCATGGGGTTCAGGGAGCTTGGTTCGCTGGTATCACCCCAGGTGAACGTTGTTTGCGGTGCTGAGGAGTTGCTCTGCGCCAGCGCGGTCGTCGCGAGCATGGTGCTTGCGAGCGTCGAGAGCGCCATGACCGCCGCGATCGTTCGATGGCGCCCGCCGGTCAGTCCGAGTCTCATGCCGATCCCCCCTCGTCAAGGTGGTACGTCTTGCCCTGTCTTACGCGACCGCGGGGATGCGCGGTTGCGCGATGGCCCGCCTGTATAGCATCGTCGACCCTCGCGGCGCTAGATGCGGTTCCTTGCCGCGGGTCACGTCGGAGGGGTTTCTACGGGTTCCCAGCGGATCGGCAGCGGCTTCCCCTTCAGCTCCTGAACGAACTCGACGCACTCCCTCACGGCCGCCTGAAGAAGCGCGACGCCCTTCTCAGCGGTGGCCTTGGTCGCGTCTCCGTGAACGCCCGTGTGGCTGATGGCGTTCCACCACGGCATGACCGCGAGCGGCCCGTCGGACCAGTCCATGTGCGAGTGCTTCCCTTCGGGGAACGAGTTCTCGTCCACTGCCTTGTCCATGAACACGGCATCCGGATCGATGGCCAGGTAGATGCTCGTCTCCAGCTCGCACGCGTGGCCCATGCCGCCTGGACCCGACTCACGGACGTCCTGGACCACCTGCATCCCTTCTTCGCTCGTGAGGTAGAAGGCGGCGGCCGCGACCACGTCGGAGTGCTCCAGTCCGACGAGGCGAGCGGCCATGTCGATGAGCGGGATGTTCGAGCCGTGGCCGTTCAGGTAGAGGATCCGCTTGAACCCGTGCCGGGCGAGCGATGTGCCGATGTCCACCGCGTACTTCACGAACGTCTCCCAACCGATCGTGATAGGACCGGGGAAGTCCATGTGGTGTGGTGTATAGCCGTGGATGATCGGCGGAAGGAGGACGACGTCGTCGGGAAGCGCCTCCGCGGCTCGGCGACAGATCTCCGAGGCGATCCGGGCATCGGTGTCGAGGGGCAGGTGCGGCCCGTGATCCTCGAGCGTCCCCGCGGGGATCAAGCACACGCGGTCTTCCGCGGCGGCTCGGCGGACCTCGGGCCATGTCAGGCGTTCGTAGAGGAGCGGGGTGGTCCAGGCCATGCGTCCCGTCCACTTCCTTTCGGGTCAGCGCTTCAGGTCGGTCAGGTCGATCTCGGTGTATTCGGATTCGCATGGATTGCCGGAGGTCACCCACATTCGCCTCGCGCCGACATCGGCCACCATCGAGAACATCACCGCCGACGCTTCGTCGCCTTCGTCCGGATCGGGATGTAAGCAGATGGCCTGCGGCGCCGAGTCGTGATCGCGCATGACGTCCATCAGATCTTCGACGGAGGCGGGTGGCCCTTCCGCCAGGAGCTCCTCGAGTCGTCCGAGCCGCGCCAGGCTGCCCTCGGACGGCGGCGGCGCGAGCCGCGCGAGGTCGGGGTCCTGGTAGTGGTTGGTGTGCGCAGCGGCGTGATCCAGGACACGATGCTCCCGTCCGGTCGTCTCGATCGTGAACGCCTCGTCGGGGAACGCATAGACGTGTCCGTAGCCACCGGCCCTGCCCGGAATAGTGGCGCGCGCGACGGCGTCGGCGCGTGAACGCGCCTCAAGCGAGCTGCGAGAGACCAGCACACGCGGAACACCCACACTGTCGTCGATCGCCATGAGAGAACCGATCCCCTGACCGACCCCGTGTGCGTTGACCCCGACGGCCGGCAGGCAACAGACGACGGTGGGGGACGCAACCGGAACCCGACCATCCTGTGGCGTGTCGATCACGACGGCGACGTTCTCGAGGTCACCGGCCAGCCAGTGCTCGTTATGGGCGATCAACGTTGTCTCAGGCAGTCGACCGTGAGGCTCGAGCATCGTTCAAGTGGACCTGCCTCCGGCATCGGTGGTGCCTGGACGTAGCCCTCCTTCCGCTGGAGGAAGAGCAAGCCGCCGCCCTCTGGCGATTCCAGCAGCGGCTCGAGCTCCTCGAACGCGTTGATCGCGAACAGCTCGAGGATCGGTACCATCGCCCCGACAGACATCCCCTTAAGCACCGCCAGGGACTCCGGGTAGGTCGTCTCCGCCGCCACCAGGTATGGCGTAAGGAGATCCTGGAGGTGTTCGGACGACACACCTCGGCGATCCAAGTAGGTGTGATAGAAGCGGATCGAGGCCTGCATGAGATCCGCGAGCTCTTTGCCGATGTGCGCGCCTCGAGTGAACCCGTCGCCCTGCGCCCGCACGACTCGCATCTCGCTCACGCGCGGATTATGGGCGAGGGATGGTGCGCGCGCTAGCTCACTGGGGCTCGACATCGGTCATTGCTCGCGCTTCGACCGACCGGATGAAGCCGGTCTTCCCGTCGACGTAGGCCTGGATGTCGCGGGGATGCTCGGTGGCCAACCGCCCTTTCAACGCTAGATACTCGGCCGCCACTTCGTCGTGGGATCGCAAGTAGTCGCGGAACGCCAGATGGCGTGCTTCCCATCCGCTCCCTACCTCGCAGAGGTGGATCTGTACTTTCCGCGACGTGTCGGGGTGGAAGCCGATGCTCAGGAACTCGTGCTCGGTTTCGATCGGATCGATGGCGTACCGGTATCCGATGGCGACGAGCGGATCGATCAGCGGCGCACGCGGCGTGATCGAGTTGACGGAGACCTGGATGTCGATCACAGGTTTCGCAGCTAAGCCGGGCACCGAGGTTGAGCCCACGTGCTCGATGCCAACGGCCAGGTCGCCTAAGGCATCGCGGATTGCCTTTGCTTCGACCTCGAACATCCCGGGCCACGCCGGGTCGTAGTCGACGAGGCCATGCTCGCGACCCCGACCCTGGGTCTCCCCGGGCTTCGCGCGCGTCCCCCGCCAATGCGCGAGCAATGCCAACCCATCGAAGAGCGCCTGTTGCGCGCGGTCATCGACCGCGGTGTCCTCGGGGTGCCACTGCACTCCCAGCATCCACGTGTCGGCATACGGATCTTCGACCGCGAGCTCGATCGCCTCGACCAGACCGTCGTCGCTCCAGCCCGCCGCGACCAGGCGCCCGCCGACGCGGTCCACCCCTTGGTGGTGGTGCGACGAACACGAAAGGACATCGACACCGGCCGTGGCCAGGAGCCTGCTCCCCGGCGCCGCTTTCACGTTATGCGTCGAGATCGTGTCTTCGACCGGCACGCCGTGTTCCAACATGCCCGTTCTGTCTGGGAGATGCTGGTGCAGCGTCCCGCCGAACGCGACGTTCATGATCTGCATGCCCCGGCAGATGGCGAGCGTGGGCAGATGAATCCGATCGGCGGCGAGCAGCAGATCGATCTCCAGCTGGTCACGGTCGACCTCGACGCCGTAGTTGTGTTCGACGTCGGGCTCGGCGCCGTACCGACCCGGATCCACGTCGCCGCCGCCGACAAGCAAGAGACCGTCGAACGGCTCCAAGATTTCCTCCGGGTCGTTCGTCTCGCCCGGGCTCACGATCAGGATGCGCGCATCCGCGCGACGCAACGCGTCGAGGTATGGCCCGGGCACGCCGTAGCCGCCCGACGGCCAGCGGGTCACGCGTCCGGGCCCTAGGTGGTAGCCGGCCACTGCGATGAGCGGCCGGTAGGACGGACTCACGGCGCCGTCTCCCGCACCACCCCGACGAACCGCGCGAACAGCTCCCGCCCTCGGTCCTCGTGATCCGCCAGGAACGCGTCGGCCTCCGACCGAACCTCCTCGGCGGTCTTGCCCCACTCCGTCTTCAGGTCCGCGTGAGCACCGAAGGTCTCCAGCCATTGCTCGAGCTCGGCTCGGTCGACCTCGAGGTGCCATTGCACGCCCCATGTCCGCTCGCCGACGCGGAAGGCCTGGTTCCGCACGCGATCGCCCGCCGCGAGCAGCTCGGCGCCGGCGGGCAGCTCGAACGTGTCTTCGTGCCACTGAAGGACCATGGCGCCGTCGCGATAGTGGCCGAGCAGTGGGTCGGTGGCGACGCCGGGTTGGGTGCGGACCGGTTCGAACCCAACCTCGCGGACGGATGCCTTGCCGACATCGGCGTCGAGCGCCCAGGCGAGGATCTGCGCGCCGAAGCACACGCCAAGGAACGGGAGGCCACGGTCGACGGCTTCCCTCGCGAGCTCGCGCACGTCCTTGATGAACGGCTGGTCGTCGGCGTGCTCGACGTTGTACGTGCTGCCGAAGAGCACCACCCCGTCGACTTCATCGAGGTTGGGGCGTATCGCGTCGGGATCGACCGTGTCCCATACCCGCACGTCGGCGTCCGCACGCGCGACAGCAGCCGGAGCGATGCCGAGGGTGTCGACCTCATCGCATCGGACGAACAGAACTGGCTTCATCCGAGCGAGTGTACGAAGAACTCCAACAGGCGCGGTCCGCGTTTGACGCCATTTGTCAGACAAACTATCGTGCTCGTCCATGAAACGACGACTCTCCGTTTCCGTGCGCGATGAGTTGGCCTCACGCATCGCGACTGGCTCTATCCCCGCGGGCAGCCGCCTCCCGCCTGAGCCTCAGCTGGCGGTCGATCTGGGGGTGTCTCGGGCGACGTTGCGCGAGGCACTCCGCTCGCTCGAAGAGGACGGGTTCGTGACACGAACCCGAGGAGCCGGCACCTACGCGACGCATCGGCCGAGGTTGCGGAACAACCTGGACGTCAACTTCGGCGTGACCGAGGCGATCCGGGCAGCCGGCATGAAGGCGGGGACCATGCGGAGCGAGCTCCAGAGCGTCCGGGCGGAGGCGGAGGAAGCGCAGTCGCTGGACCTGGCGCCGGGCGATCCGGTCTTGGTCCTCGAGCGCGTGCGATCGGCCGACGATCGACCGGTGGTGTTCTCCCGTGACGTGGTGTCGGCCGCCCTGCTGCCCGCTGACGTGCTTGACCGGCTTCGCGATGGCTCCGTGTACGACCTCATCGAACAGAAGGCGGGCACGTCGGTTCAACACGGCGTGGTGACCCTAGAGCCGATGAAGGCCGACAAGACGCTGGCTCAGAAGCTCGACATCGAGCCCGGCGAGCTGCTGCTCTACCTCCGGCAGATCGACTACGACCGCGCCGGCGATCCCATCCTGTTGTCGCACGAGTACCACCTGGCGAGCGCGTTCGAGTTCAGCGTGGTTCGCCGCGGACCCGGAAGGAGACCTGAGTGAACATCGGAAAGGCCATGCGCCTGAAGAGGGTGATCGATCCGGCGGGCGTGTCGATCATCTGCGCGCTCGACCACGGGATGACGTCGCCGACGTTCCTGGAGCCGCTCGCGGACATCACGTCGCGCGCGGCGGAGACCGTCGCCGGCGGCGCCAACGTGATCATGATGAGCATGGGGATGATCCGGATCGCGCATCCGGCGTTCCTGCGGGAGACGTCGCTCGCCATGTTGCTCTCGGCGTCCGCGAGTCCCGACGGCACCCGGCCCCAGATCGTCCAGATCGGGGAGGTGGAGGAGGCGCTCCGCCTGGGCGCCGACGCGGTGGTGCTGTTCACGGCGCTCGGGGGCGACACCGAGGCCGGGATGATCGACATCCTGGCCGACGTCGGCCGCGAGTGCGAGATCCTTGGCATGCCATTCATCGCTGAGGCCGAGTTCCCAACGACCTATGCCTCGGTCGAGGAGCTGAAGCAGCAGTACGGGTTCGAGTACCTGCGGCGGAACGTTCGTCTGTGCGCCGAGCTCGGCGCCGACATCGTGAAGACGAACTGGCCGGGCGACGCGGACTCATTCGCCAAGCTCGTGGAGGCGACGTCGGGGATCCCGGTGGTGCTCGCTGGCGGATCGCGGCTGGAAGATAAGGAGCTGCTGACCCGGATGGAGGAGGCGGTCGCCGCCGGGGCCATCGGGTGTTCGGTGGGTCGCAACATCTTCATGCACAGCTCACCGGAGGCCATCTCGAGGGCGCTCTCGCGCGTGATCCGCGAGCGGTGGACCGCCGAGAAGGCGCACGACGCGCTGCGGGAGGAGATCGGCTGATGCGCGCGGCCTCCATGACCGACGTGAACGTGATCGCGGTCGGCGACGTCGGGGAGCCGAAGCTCGATCCGCGCGGCGCGATCTTGAAGGTCGAGGCGTGCGGGATCTGCGGAACCGACGCCCGGACGTTCTTCAACGGGGACCCGAAGGCGCCGGCGCCGTGGGTCCTCGGTCACGAGCCGGTGGGGACGCTCGTGGAGGTCGGCCCCGATGCCGATCTCCCCCCTGGTGTGGCCGTCGGCGACAGGGTGTTCCTGGGCTCGATCCTCACGTGCGGCGAGTGTCGCTGGTGCACCGAGGGGTTCCAGAACCTGTGCGAACACCATCTGCTCTACGGCTACGATCCGTTCCCGGGCGCCTACGCCGAGTACGCCGCCGTGCCGCCCATCGCGATGAAGAACCTGATCCCGCTGCCCGAAGATCTGCCGTCGGACCTCGCCACCGTCGCGGACCCATTCGCGTGCGCGCTGAACGGGATCGAGCAGCTCGACATCCGCCTGGGGGACACGGTGATGATCCTTGGTACCGGTCCGATCGGGTGCTGGCAGGCCGTTATGGCACGCGATCGCGGCGCGAGCCGCGTGTGGATGACCGACGTCAGCCGTGACCGGCTCCACATCGCGCTCGGCGTGGTCGGGAAATTCATCGACGACGCGTGGGTCGCGGGGGAGGACAACGGCGTCCAGGACGTGTTGTCTCGCACCGACGGGATGGGGGTCGAACGGGTAAGCGTCGCTGCGCCGGCGAAGCCGGCGCAGCAGGCCGCGCTCGAGATGGCCGCCAAGCGCGCGCGGGTCGTGTACTTCGCAGGACTGCCGAAGCACGATCCGGTGAGCCCGCTCGACATGAACCAGCTGCACTACAAGGAGCTCGCGATCCTGGGGGCGTATGGGGCGACTCACCGTCAATACCGGATCACCATGGACTACCTGAACCGCCGCCGGGAGGACCTGGAGGGCGTGGTGACACACCGGTTCCCGCTCGAGCAGATCGCCGACGCGTTCGAGACGATCCGATCGGGCGCCGGCTTGAAGATGGTGATCATCCCGTGAATGGCCCGTACGTCATCGGCTGCGACGTCGGCAGCCAAGGAACCAACTCGGCGCTCTACGCGGCCGACGGCATGTTGGTGGCGTCGGCGTACGAGGCCTACGACCTGTCGTTCCCGTATCCGACGTGGGCCGAGCAGGATCCCGATCTCTGGGTCGCGGCGCTGGAGCGAACGGTCGCCCGGCTGGTTCCGGAAGCACCTGGCGGTGCGTCGGCTATCAAGGGCATCTCGTTCGGGTCGCAGCTGGATGGGATGGTGGTGTGCGACGTCCACGCGAAGCCGCTCCGCCCGGCGATGATCTGGATGGACCGGCGTGCCGAGGCCCAGGCGGCGGCGGTCGCCGAGCGGATTTCGCCGCAGGACTTCTACGGGCACGTCGGCGCCAACCTCGATTCGTCGCACGCCGTGTTCAAGGCGTTGTGGGTCCGCGACGAAGAGCCGGAGCTCTGGGCGAAGGCTGCGTTCCTGATGTCGCCGGGCACGTATGCCCTGCTGGCCGTGGCGGGTGCGCTCGCGATCGACTACTCGAACGCGTCGTCGTTCGCGCTCTTGGACCCCCGAACGCGAGCGTGGTCGAAGGAGATCCTGGATGCGCTCGAGATCCCCGAACATCTCCTTCCCGAAGTGGTCGCGGGAACGGAGGCGATCTCGACGGTCAAGGACTCGTTCGCCGATGCGACGGGGCTCTCGCCGTCCACACAGGTCGCGGTCGGATGCGGCGACGAGATGGCGGCGACGCTCGGCGCCGGGGTCTTCTCACCCGGTGAGGTCTGCGACGTGGTCGGCACGGCCGAGCCGGTCTGCGCCGCGTCGGCCGAACCGCGCGAGGACCCCACGATGCTCGTCGAGTGTCATCCGCACGCCGATCCCGACGCATGGCTGCTCGAGAACCCCGGCTTCGTCTCCGGCGGCAACCTCCGATGGTGGCGGGATCAGTTCGCGCCGATCGAGCGCTCGGCCGAAGCGGAAGGGCTAGGCGACGCGTACGACTTCCTGTCGAAAGAGGCGTCGATCGTGCCCGCCGGCGCGGAGGGTCTGGTGTTCCTGCCGTGCATGCAGGGCGCGATGGCGCCGGAGTGGAACGGCGCTGCGCGCGGGGTGTTCTACGGGCTCACGCTCGCCCACACGCGCGCGCACATGACGCGTGCCGTGCTGGAAGGAAGCGCGTTCGGCCTTCGGGACATCCTGGAGGCGATGCGGAACGCGGGGCTCGAGACGCGCCGGCTGACGATCGTGGGAGGTGGCGCCAAGGGGCCGCTCTGGCGTCAGATCAAGGCCGACGTCACCGGTCTTCCCGTTCGAGTGCCGACGAGCGTCGAGACGACGGCGACCGGCGCCGCGATCCTGGCAGCGGTCGGAGCGGGGGTGCACGCCACGGTCGCCGATGCCGTCGAGGCGTTCGTCAGCTATCAGCCCGAGGAGCACCAGCCCGACCCCGAGCGACGAGAGGCATACGACGACGCGTACCGCCGCTATCGCGACGTGTACTTCGCGCTGAAGCCGACGTTCGCGGCCGGTTGAGGAGACGCCGGATCCTCAGCCCCGCTCGAAGTAGCGGTGCAGCTCCCAGTCGGTGACGCAGTTGTTGTCGAAGATCACCTGCTCCTGCTCCGCCGTGTTGAGCAGATGATCGAACACGAAGTCGCCGAACGCCGCGCGAGCGACCGCGCTGCCGCGGAACGCCTCGATCGCCTCGTGCAGAGACGACGGCACCCGTGGCACGTCCTTCGCTTCGTACGCGTTGCCTACGAACATCTCCGGAGGCTCCACCTTGTTCTCGATGCCCCACAGGCCGCTGGCGATGGTGGAGGCGAACGCGAGATAGGGGTTCGCGTCACCGCCGGGGATGCGGCATTCCACGCGAGAGCCCGTGTGCTCACCGACCGTCCGGAAGCCGCACGTCCGGTTGTCACGGCTCCACACGATCGCGGTGGGGGCCCACGAGCCGAGTTGGTAGCGCTTGTAGGAGTTCACGAACGGCGCGTACGTGATCGCCATCTCGCGCGCGTTGGCCATGAGCCCGCCCATGTAGTGCCGGTAGGTCTCCGACAGGTGGTGAGGCGCGCCGTCGTCGGGCATGAGCGACCTCGTCCCATCCGCGTTCCACACGCTGGAGTGCAGGTGGCACGAGGACCCCGCCTCATCCATGGTCCACTTCGCCATGAACGTGGCGGCGACGCCGTTCAGTGCGCAGATCTCCTTCACGCCGTGCTTGTAGAGCGCGTGGTTGTCGGCGTTGGACAACGCGTCGCTGTACGTGATGTTGATCTCGTGTTGTCCCTTTCCGAACTCGCCCTTCGAGAATTCGACCGGGATGCCCGCTCCGATCATGCCGTTGCGGATCTGGCGGATGATCCACTCGTCCTTGGTGGTCTGGAGCATGTGGTAGTCCATGATGTAGGTGGAGCTCGGTCGCAGGTCCTGATACTTGCGCTCTGCCGCCTCCTGGTACGAGTCTTTGAACAGGTAGAACTCGAGCTCCGATCCCGTCTTGACCACGAACCCCGCGTCCGCCGCGCGCTGGATCTGCCGCTTGAGGATCTGCCTCGGAGCGACTTCGACCGGCTCATTCGTGTCCTCGTCGTTGATGTCGCAGATGACCATCGCGGTCTTCTCGAGCCACGGGCAGAGGCGCAGCGTCGTGATGTCCGGGACCATCTTGAAGTCGCCGTAACCCGTCTCCCAGCTCGCGTACTTGTAGCCGGGGAGCGGCTCCATCTCCATGTCGATCGCCAGCAGGTACAGGCAGGCGTGGAGACCCTCCTCGCCGAGCACGTCCTCAAGGAAGAAATGCGGGAGCACGCGCTTGCCCATGAACCGGCCTTGCAGGTCCGTGAACATGCACAGGATCGTGTCGATCTCGCCTGCGTCGGTGAGCTCCTCCAGCTGCTTGACGTCGAGCATTCCCTGCGCAGGCATCCTGCTTCTCCCTCCAGTAGAAGCGAGTGGCGGCGGGTGTTCGCCCACCGCCACTCGCGTTCCAGATGTAGGACCGCTCTCTTAGCCTGAACCCGCCGGTGGGGTCCCGGATGGCGTGGCCGACTGCGATGGAGCGCCGCCGCCCCCACCGAGGATGGCTTCTTGCTCCGCCTTCGACGTGCGGTACCCCTCTTGCCCGGGCACGCCATGCTCGCCCAGGGTGAGGGCGAACTCCTCCTCCGGCGAGAGCACCAGGCGGTGCCGTCCGGCGATCGCGAAATACAGGACCCCGAGGACGTAATACACGGCGACGCCGTACACGCCAGGACGGTACGCCGAGTTGAGGAAGATCGCGATCAGGGAGATCGCGGCGAGCCCTCCGGCGATCACCGCTCCGGGGACTCCCCACCTACTCCGGTACGGTCGCTCGATGTTCGGGAGCTTGCGCCGGAGGACGACGAACGACGTCATCTGGAGGATGTACGAGATGACGGCCGCGAACACCGCCATGTTCAACAGCGCCGCCACGACCTTGGCCCCGAGGGTCGTCGTTCCCAGCTTCCAGACGACGATCGCGACCACGTACCCCACGATCGCGCCCGCGATCAAGGCCACGTGCGGCGTCTTCCGCTCGCCGTGCGTCTTCGAGAGGAACTTGGGGAAGTAGCCGGCTCGCGACAGCGAGTAGGTGTTCCGGCCGTAGGCGAAGATGATCGTGAAGAAGCTCGCGATGAGCCCGATCATGAACAGGCAGCCGAAGACGTAGGCGAGCTTTCCGCTCGCTCCGAAGATCGCCTTGAAGCCGTCTAGGAGCGGGAACCCCGAGGTGCTGTACAGGAAGGCGCCGCCGGGAAGCGCCGTGTTGAAGACCAGGGTCAGGATCGCCGCGATCAGCAGCGTGTGCATCGCGAGCACCGAGCCTCTGGGCACGTCGCGCCGGGGGTCCATCGACTCTTCGGCCGCGAGCGGAACCTCTTCGATGGCGAGGAAGAACCAGATGGCGAACGGCAGGGACTTGAAGATGCCGCTGATCCCGAAGGGCAACCACGAACCCCCTCCGCCCGCGATCGGAGTTCCGGCCTTCGAGATGTTCGACCAGAGGGAGAAGTCGAGCTTCCCCGAGAAGATCGCCGCCAGGAAGAAGAAGATCAGGACGGCGATCGACAGCACCGTGATCGTCACGGTGAACCGCATCGTGGTCTCGATACCGATGATGTTGATCCCGACGAAGAGGACGTAGAACACAGCCCACCAGAAGGGGAGGCTGTTCCACCAAGTTGCGCCGACTACAAGACCTGCTTCGAAGTGTCCGCCGGCATTGAACAGCCCGACGACGATCTGCTGCATCAACAGGCCCATCGCGCCGACGACCACTGCGGGCGTGATCACGTACTCCATGTTCTCGGCCAGACCCGTGAGGAATCCGCCCCAGGGACCCATGGCCGACCGCGCGAACGAATACGCCCCCCCGGTGTGTGGCAACGCCGGGGACATCTCGGCGATCGAATAGACGAGGCCGTAGTACATGACGGCCATGAGCGCGGCCGCGACGAGCAGCCCTCCGAATCCCCCGGTGCCTAGGCCGAAGTTCCAGCCGTAGAACTCGCCCGAGATGACTGCGCCTACGCCGAGGCCCCAGAGCGACCACATGCCCGCGTGTCGCCGCAACCCTCGATCTTTGAAGTACTCGTCACCTACCTCTTGATAGGTGACCG
>JBOGVK010000099.1:0-6549 GCA_050692375.1 Actinomycetota bacterium | reverse complement strand
AAGAGGACCCGGCGGGGCGGGGTGGGTCTGGCGGCACCCCGCCACGCCTGGTCTCGCTGGTCACATCGGCAGAGGGTCATAGCTAGGAGCAGTGACCGAACGGCCGGAGTTTCCTGGCCGAAGGGCGGATGCCGGAGCCCGGACCCGGTGACGCCGTCCGGTCCATCCGGCGGCAACCGGCTGATACGCTCGCCGACCGTGAAGGACATCGGGCTGGTCGGCGTGCCGTTCTCGGGCAAATCGACGCTCTTCACGGCCTTGACGCGCGCCGGATCCCACGGTGGACAGGCCAACGTGGCGGTCGTTCCCGTGCCCGACCCACGACTGGCCGTCCTCACCGAGATGGAGCATTCGAAGAAGACCGTCGCGGCCCAGGTGCGGTTCGTGGACGTGCCGGGGGGCGTGTCGTCGGCGCAGGGGATCGCGAAGCTGCGAGAGGTCGAGGCGCTCGCGCTGGTGATCCGATGCTTCGGCACCGACGCCACCCCGGCGGAAGAGCTCGAGACCGTTCGCGGAGATCTGCTGCTCGCCGATATGGCTGTCGTCGACTCGGCGTTGCATAAGGCGGAGAAGCGCGCGAAAGGAAAGCCGTCCGTTGAGGTGACGGCGCTGCAGGCGGCGCATGTGGCGCTCGAAGCAGAGACGCCGCTCCGCGACGCGAGGCTCACGCCCGAGATCGTCGCGGAGCTGCGCGGGATCGCGCCCCTCACGCTGAAACCCGAGATCGTGATCGCGAACCTGGAGGAGGCCACGGAGGTGCCGGCGGCGTTGGTCGACATCGGTGCCGTCGGCGTGTTCGCGTCGATCGAGGCCGAGACCACGGAGATGGATCCCGACGAAGCGCGCACGCTGCTGGAGGAGTTCGGCGTGGAAGAGCCGGGACTCGAGAAGGTGATCGCCGCGTGCTACCGCGCCATCGACCTCATCACGTTCCTCACGACCGGCGAGGACGAGACACGCGCGTGGGAGGTCCGCCGCGGCGCGCATGCGCCTGAGGGCGCCGGCGTGATCCACACCGACCTGCAGCGAGGATTCATCCGCGCGGAGGTGATCGGCTACGACGAGCTGGTCGCTGCCGGGTCGATGGACAAGGCGAAGTCCGCGGGCAAGATCCGCGTGGAAGGCAAGGATTACGTCGTCCGCGAGGGTGACATCTTGCACGTGCGGTTCGCGGTGTAGACGGACGACACGTAGCATCTCCTGACGATGACCGACACGTACCGGATCGGCGAGGCTGCGGAAGTCCTCGGCGTTCGCGTCGAGACGCTCCGGCGCTGGGAGCGCGACGGCAAGCTGAGGACGCAACGCACGAGCGGCGGGCAACGCCGCGTGCCGGCGACCGAGGTCGCGCGGTTGCTCGCGGCCGGTCGAAGTCAGGAACCCATCGCAGCTGGCAGCGCCCGCAACCGGTTCCCCGGCGTGATCACCGAGATCAAGGTGGACAAGCTCTCAGCGACCGTCGAGATCCAGGCCGGGCCGCACCGGGTCCTGGCGTTCATCACGCGCGAGGCGGTGGATCAACTCGGGCTGAAGCCGGGGATGGAGGCCGTCGCCACGGTGAAGGCCACGAGCGTCATGGTGAACCTCCCCGAATAGCTCAAGGGTTCAGCTTTTCGGGCCCAGAGCACCAGCTATTCCTGGTAGACTAGGCCTTGACTCTGTGCCCTGCCACCTATCCGGCGACGGAGGCTCCGATGCGCTTCAGACAGGTTCTCGTTGCAACCCTTTGCGGTTCCCTGCTCGTCGCCGCGTGCAGTTCGAGCGGCTCGTCCGGAGGTGGCGCGGACAGCTCCAGCTCCGCTTCCGCGATCGATCTGGCGGTGTTCGCGGCCTCGTCGCTCTCGACGGCGTTCACCCAAATCGGGTCCGACTTCGAGGCGGCGAACCCCGGCACGACCGTGTCGTTCAACTTCGGATCCTCGGCCGACCTGGCGGCGTCGATCGAGTCGGAGGGCACAGCAGACGTCTTCGCGTCGGCGAGCGGCACCTACATGGACGAGGTGAGCACCAAGGTCGGGGTGTCGGGTCGCGCTGACTTCGCCCAGAACGGCCTCGTCGTGATCACCCCGACGGACAACCCGGCCGGGATCTCGAGCCTCAAGGATCTGGCCAAGCCGGGCGTCCAAGTGGTGCTCGCAGCCGAAGGTGTTCCCGTCGGGGACTACGCTCGGCAGGCGCTGCAGGCCGCAGGGATCGAGAAGGCGGTCCTCGCGAACGTCGTCTCGAACGAGGACGACGACGCCTCCGTCGTCGCGAAGATCACCTCGGGAGAGGCCGACGCCGCGATCGTCTACGTCTCCGATGTGACGAGCGCGATCGGTCCACAGGTGAACGCCGTGGAGATCCCCGACGCGGCCAACGTGATCGCGACGTATCCGATCGCGGTGGTGACGGGAACGACCCACGCCGATGTCGCGACCGCCTTCGTCGACTATGTCATCGGCTCGCAAGGCCAGGCGACGCTCCGCGACTTCAACTTCCTGCCGCCACCGCCGTCATAGGTTCCGAGCGGATGCGAACTTCCTCTCGCCACGAGACGCCGCCCCCGATCGCCATCCTCGCGACGATCGGCGTCGCGTTCGTCGTCTTGCCACTGGCCGCGCTCCTGATCCGCGCTCCGTGGTCCCATCTGACCGACGAACTCTCCTCCTCTGGTGCGTGGACCGCGTTGCGCCTATCGGTCGAGGTCTCCCTTGCTGCCGCCGTGGTCTCGCTCATCTTGGGAGCTCCGATCGCCTGGGTGCTCGCCCGATCGAACGTCCCGGGGCGCGCGTTGTTCCGCGCGATCGTCATCCTGCCGCTCGTCTTGCCGCCGGTCGTAGGCGGCGTGGGACTGCTGGCCGCGCTCGGTCGCAGCGGCGTCGCCGGGCGATGGCTCGAGGCGATCGGGATCCAGCTGACGTTCACCATCTGGGGCGCCATCGTCGCGACCACGTTCGTCTCGATCCCCCTGGTGATCCTGGCCGTCGAGGCCGGGCTGCGCTCGCTCGATCCCCGGTTCGAGCAAGCTGCGTACGCGATTGGCGCCTCCCGGGGCTACGTCCTTCGACGCGTGACGCTCCCGCTCGTGCGGCCCCAGCTCGCCGCCGGACTGGTCCTCGCGTGGGCGCGGGCGCTCGGCGAGTTCGGGGCAACGATCACGTTCGCGGGGAACCTGGCCGGCCGAACCCAGACGTTACCGCTCGCGGTGTTCCAGGCCCGACAGACCGATCCGGGAGCGGCGATCCTCACCTCGCTGCTGCTCGTGGCGCTCTCGCTGACCGTGCTCGTCGCCATGCGCGATCGGATCTTCGCGCGATGACGCTCGCGGTCGATGTCATGATCGCGCGAGGAGACCTGCGGATCCACGTGGACTTCGAGGCGATGAGCGGCGAGACGATCGCGTTGCTCGGCCCGAACGGCTCGGGCAAGTCGACCGTGGTCGCGTGCCTGGCGGGGCTGCTCGATCCCGACGAGGGGTCGATCTCGCTCGATCACGAGACGATGACCGACACGAGAGGCGGGCGCTCCACTCCACCCCAGGAGCGGCCCATCGGCGTCGTCTTCCAAGGTTCTCTCCTCTTCCCTCATCTGTCGGCGATCGAGAACGCGGCCTTCCCGCTCCGCGCCCGAGGTATCGACAAGACCGCGGCTCGCGAAAGAGCGCGCGGCCTGCTGGACCGCCTCGGATTCCCGGCATCACGCGGGGACGCCCAGCCGAAGGACCTCTCCGGTGGCGAAACCCAACGCGTCGCGCTCGCGCGCGCCTTGATCCACGAGCCGCGCCTGCTCCTGTTGGACGAACCCACCTCGTCGCTCGACGTTCGCACGCGCGCCGAGATCCGTCCGTTGATCCGCTCGATCCTGGATGGGTTCGCCGGCATCCGCGTGTTGGTGACACACGACCCGGTCGAGGCGATGACGCTCGCGGACCGGATCGTGGTGCTGGAGGACGGCCGGATGACGCAACGTGGCACACCCGATGAGCTGCGCCGAGCCCCGCGGACCCCGTTCGTCGCGGACCTGGTTGGCGTGAACCTGTTCACGGGACGCCTGGAGCCGCTCGACGAGGGTGCGGGGACGGTCGTGACGGCTGATGGCGCCGGCCGGCTCGTGGTGCCGTGGCCCGACAACCTCCCGCGGGAACCCGTGGAAGACGTCCTGGCGGTGCTCCGCCCCGCCGATGTGGTGCTCCACGTCTCCGCGCCCGAAGGCTCGGCACGCAACGTGCTCCACGGTTCGATCGCCGAGATCTCCGTCGAGGGAGAACGCGCGCGCGTCCGCCTGAACAGCGCTCCTGCGATCGTGGCCGAAGTCACGCGGGGCTCGGTGCAACGTTTGGATCTTCACGAAGGGGGCAGGGTGTGGGCTTCGTTCAAGGCGGTTGAGGTCTCGCTCGTCCTGCCGTGAGGATCCCACTACCCAGGTTCTGCTGTGAAACACGCTGGACCGGTACCCTTTCCGGGTGAAGACCGCCGAACGGGAATCGCTCGAAGACCCTGAACCCAAGGACGAGAAGAAGCGTCACGGCATCCTCGGATTCCTGGGCGAGGTTCCCGGTCTGGTGCTCATGGCGTTCGTCCTGGCGCTCATCATCCGGACGTTCCTGTTCCAGGCCTTCTTCATCCCCAGCCCCTCGATGGAACCCACACTCATCCAGGGCGACCGCGTGCTGGTCAACAAGATCCCCTATTACTTCCACGATCCGCGTCGTGGAGACATCATCGTGTTCTCGAACCCGAACCCCGGAACGGCCCCCAGCCGCGGTTTCGTCGGCGGGTTCCTCCACTGGCTGTTCCAGGGCCTCGGCTTCCAACAGCCCGAGAACGAGGACTTCATCAAACGCGTGATCGGCTTACCCGGCGATGTGGTCGAGGGGATGCACGGCTTCGTCTATGTCAACGGCGTCAAACTGGACGAACCCTATCTGACGCAGCACACCCAGCCGTTCCCCGCGACGACCGTGCCTGCCGGCAAGCTCTTCGTGATGGGCGACAACCGCGGGAACTCGCTCGACTCCCGGTTCGGGTTGGGCTTCGTACCGATCGACAACGTGATCGGCGAGGCGTTCGTGAAGATCTGGCCCCCATCGAGGGCCGGCCTCCTCCACTAGTCTGATACGGACTAGCTGCCGGGAGGACCGGGCCCGATCGGCCGATCCCCGGGGACGAACAACCGCGCGAACGACCACACGATCGCCGCGACCCCCAACGCCGCGAGCCACACCAGGTCGTCGGGCGGCTTCAGCGCGAAGAACCGCTGCGTCACCGGCAGGAGCACCACCACCAGGAACGATGCGGCCATGGACCAGATCAACATCAGACGCGCGCGGTTGAGCGGCGCCGCGATGATCGAGAGCACCAGCAGGCCGATCCACGTGAGCACCATGACGGCCGAGGTTCGCGCCTCGACGAGGCTGACCCCCGCCTGGGGTCGGACGATCGCATAGGCCAGGAACGTTGCGATCGCCGCGAGCGCGCCGGCCGGGATTGCGAACCGCGCGACGCGCTCGACGAACCCGTGCCGGAACCGCTCCGTGTTCGGGGCAAGCGCGAGGAAGAACGACGGGACGCCGATCGTGAGCCCGCCGATCAGCGTCAGATGTCGTGGCAGGAACGGGAACGCGAATCCGGCGACGCCGACGGCGAGCGACAGCAGCATCGCGTAGGTCGTCTTCGTGAGGTACAGACCCGAAGTACGCTCGATGTTGCCGAGCACGCGGCGGCCCTCAGCGACCACGTCCGGCAACGCCTCGAAGTTCGAATCCAACAGGACGATCTGTGCGACCGCGCGCGTGGCGTCGCTCCCGGATCCCATGGCGATCCCGATGTCGGCGTCCTTCAGAGCGAGGGCGTCGTTCACCCCGTCGCCGGTCATGGCCACCACGTGGCCGCGCGAACGCAACGCACGGACCATCGCCCGTTTCTGCTGCGGGGTGACCCGTCCGAACACCGATGAACGCTCGAGCGCCGCGGCCAGGGAGGACTCATCGCCGGGAAGCGCCCGCATGTCAACGGGGTCGCCGGCGCCATCCAGCCCGAGCGCGGTGGCGATCGCACCCACCGTTCGCGGATCGTCGCCCGAGATCACCTTCACGGCGACGTCCTGATCGCCGAAGTAGCGCAGGGTCTGCTCCGCATCAGGGCGGAGCGTGTCCTGGAGGAAGATGATCGCAGCTGGTTGGAGGGACGCTGGGAGCTCATCGCCGTGCGGCGGCTCGTCCGCACGCGCGAGGGCCAGCACACGGGCGCCCGACGACGACGCCTCGTGCACCCGTGCACGCGTGGCGTCGCTCAGATCGTCGGTGCCGAGCACCACGTCAGCACCACCCACGAACCACCAGCCGCGATCGCCGAACTCGAAGGCGCTCCATTTCCGGGCAGAGGAGAACGGCACCGAATCGGTTCGCGTCCAGGCAGGGGCGGGTGAGGGGAACCGTTCTCTGACCGCCATCATGGTCGCGTTCGGATGCGCATCGGCGACGGCGAGCGCCGCGATCGCCTCTTCGATGGGTGAGTCCACATCGATGGGCTCCACCGAGGTGACGGTCAGCTTCCCGACGGTGAGGGT
>JBOGVK010000098.1:0-3894 GCA_050692375.1 Actinomycetota bacterium | reverse complement strand
GTGAGGAGGAGACATGCATCGCCGAACCGCTGCCTGGGTGTCGGTCGTGGCCGCCGTCGCGATGTCCTTCGGCGGCGCCTCGACGGCCGCGGCACGGCAGCCGATCGCTCGTGGGTGCGGTGACGCGTGGACGGTGGCGCCCCAGCCGGCCTTCACAGGTTCCGGCGGACTGGACGACATCGCCGCGCTCTCGGTCACCGACGCGTGGGCGGTCGGAGGCGTGTTCACCCAGACCGACCAGGTCGGGCACACGCTGATCGAGCATCACGACGGAACCTCATGGTCCGCGGTGCCGTCGGTCGACGGCCCGAACTCCTCGCAGAGCTCGCTGTCGGGCGTGGTGCCGCTCGCGGCCAACGACGTATGGGCGGCGGGCACCTACATCCGCGCCGACAACCTCATCCGCACGCTCATCGAACACTGGGACGGCACCGTGTGGAGCCGCGTGAAGAGCCCGAACGCGGGCCACCCGGCCGGCGGGGAGCTCAGCGACATCGACGGGGTTGTCGCCGACGACGTCTGGGCGGTCGGCGGCTACGGCCAGGGCGCGCCCGGCCGCACTCTCATCGAGCACTGGGACGGGACGGCGTGGACCGTCGTCCCGAGCCCGAACAAGGGTCCCTACCCGAACTCGCTGACGGACGTCGTCGCGGTCGCGCCGGTCGACGCGTGGGCGATCGGCACGTGGTTCACGAAGGCCTTCGTCGACCGAACGCTCGTCCTGCACTGGGACGGCACGAAGTGGCGACGGGTGCCGAGTCCGAACGCGGGATCGTCGCGCACGCCGAACGATCTGGAGTCGATCTCCGCGGTCGCCGCCGACGACATCTGGGCGGTGGGCACGCGCGGCCTCCACACGCTCACCGTGCACTGGGACGGGGTGTCATGGTCAGTGAACTCGAGCCCGACGCCTGGTGGGAATGCGGACCTGGCAGGCGTGACCGCCGTCGGACCGGCCGACGTCTGGGCGGTCGGCGGCCGGGTCGATCGGGTGGCGAACGCCATCCAGACCCTGGTCGAGCACTGGGACGGAACCGCCTGGTCGGTCGTCGAGAGCGCGAACAAGGGCCCGAGCGACAACCATCTGTGGGGCGTGGCGGCCGCGCCCGGCCGGATGTTCGCGGTCGGCTACCGGTTCGCGGGCAGCGGGCTCGGCTCGACGGTCCCGCTCACCCTCGAGCGCTGCGGAGTGTGAAGGTGGGTCGCGTCGTCTGGCATCACGCCTCGACCGCCGATGGATGGCCGATCACGGATGTGCTCCTTCGAGATCGGATCGGCTGAGCAACGCGGCGATCCCGCGGATCCGTTCCTCTGACGAGCCCTTCGGTATCCGTGCGCGCACATCCCCCTCGGGAGACCAGATCAAGATCGCGGGATACGACGTGGCGAGCGGCCTCAGCTCGACGTGTCCGCGGAGGAATGCACGCTCCACACCGATGAGTCTCCGATGCATCGCACTCCAGCGACAGAGGAGCACGCGTCGATCGGTCAAGACAAGCGTCCGCTCCCGGCGGAGGATGGTTGACGTTGCCACCAGAACCATCGCGGCGATGATCGATCCAACCAGCCAGTAGCTGTCCGGCAGGTGGTACAACACGCGGACCATTCTCCCGACCACCATCGCGAACAGGATGGGCAGCCAAAAGGTCGCTCGAGGCCCCGATCCCGTGTAGAGGGTTGCTCGTTCGACGAGATGTTCGCCGGACGCGAGGTGTGGCTGGAGCATCTCGGCGAATCGGATGTCGAACCGCTCCCGTCGGCTCCCGTTACCGGAGCTCATCCGGCACTCACCGCGTCGGGGCGCGAGGGTGCGACCACGCCTGCATCCAGGGATCCGGCGAGTTTCTCGATCTCGGCTCTCCAGCGCCGCCCTGCTCGGACCTGTGTCGTTCGGCCATCGAGCCGGCGGAGCCCGAACGTGTGCCCTGGGAATGACCTGCGGATCGCGTCGACGCGTACTCGATGGAGCGGTTCGGCATCGACGAGCACTCGAGGTGTGGCGCCGGGCCAAGTCGATCGCATGATGAGAAGCCGTTGGTTCGTGAGTACGAACCAACGATGGTGGACGAGCGTCATCAAGGCGACGAGGTACGCGACCAGGGTGATGAGGGTCCAGATCAACCGAAGATCCTCGACGTGGTGCTGATGGCGAAGGGCACTCCCGGAAAGATCTCCCGTTCCTACGGGGAACAACCGATACTGCAGGACGATCGTCGAGATGTAGACGATCGCGAGGAAACGGATATCGACCCCGACCATGCCGCGGACGACGACCCCGGGACGTTCTCCAGGCTCCAGGAACGGCACCGCCGCCCGCCCGATATGCCACGACTCGCTAGCGTTACTCACGCGCTGACCTCCAGTTACATCAGCTGACGCGAGCGTAGGCCAACGTCGGCGTTCGAGCCAGCCCGCCGGGCCCTGTCGGCGAGGCAACCTACAATCGGTTCGTGCCCCCGTTCCGCATCGCGTCCGAGTTCCGTCCGTCCGGCGACCAGCCGGAGGCGATCGCGCAGCTCACTGAAGGTGTGCAAGCGGGCGAGCCGTACGTCACGCTCCTCGGCGCCACGGGGACGGGCAAGACGTTCACCGTCGCCCACGTCGTCGAGGCGATCCAGCGCCCCACGCTGGTGATCGCGCCCAACAAGTCGCTCGGCGCCCAGCTCGCCAACGAGTTCCGCGAGGTCTTCCCGGACAACGCGGTCGAGTATTTCGTGAGCTACTACGACTATTACCAACCCGAGGCGTACATCCCGACCACCGACACGTACATCGAGAAGGATTCCTCGATCAACGAGGAGATCGAGCGACTACGGCACTCGGCGACGGCCGCGCTGTTGAGTCGCCGCGACGTCCTGATCGTGGCGAGCGTCTCGTGCATCTACGGCCTCGGCTCGCCCGAGGAGTACGAGGGTCAGATCCTGCGCCCATATAAGGGCACCGAGGTCCCGCTCGAATTCGCGATGCAGCGACTCGTGGATATCCAGTACAAGCGGAACCAGGTCAGCCGTGCCCGCGGGACGTTCCGCGTCACGGGCGACACGCTCGAGGTGTTCCCGCCCTACGATCAGATCGGCACGCGGGTCGAATGGTGGGGCGACACGGTCGAACGCGTGAGCCAGTTCGACCCGGTGACGGGTGAGATCGTCGGCGAGCTCACCGAGATCACGATCTACCCCGCCTCGCACTACGTGGCCAGCGACGATCGGATGAAGCGCGCCCTGGTCACGATCGAGGAGGAGCTCCACGAGCGGCTCGCCGAGCTGAACGATCAGGGCAAGCTCCTGGAGGCCGAACGCCTCCGGATGCGGACGTCCTACGACCTGGAGATGATGCGCGAGGTCGGCTTCTGCAGCGGCATCGAGAACTACTCCCGACACATCGACGGCCGGGGCCCCGGCACCGCGCCCTACACGCTCCTGGACTACTTCCCGGAGGACTACCTGGTGGTCATCGACGAATCGCACGTCACGGTGCCGCAGCTGCACGGGATGTACGAGGGTGACCTCTCACGCAAGTCGACACTGGTTGAGCATGGGTTCCGGCTGCCGAGCGCGATCGACAACCGGCCACTGCGGTTCGATGAGTTCACCGAACGCGTGAAGCAGGTCGTCTATATGTCAGCCACACCAGGGTCGTACGAGCTCCGCGTGACGAAGCGGATCGTCGAGCAGATCGTGCGCCCGACGGGCCTCGTCGACCCCGAGGTGCAGATCCGGCCCACCAAGGGCCAGGTCGACGACCTGATCCACGAGATCCGGACGCGCGCGGAGCGGGATCAGCGCGTCCTGGTCACCACGCTCACGAAGAAGATGGCGGAGGACCTCACCGGGTACCTGCTGGAGCACGGGTTCCGGGTGCGCTACCTGCACTCCGAGGTCGACACGCTCGAAC
>JBOGVK010000097.1:0-4887 GCA_050692375.1 Actinomycetota bacterium | reverse complement strand
CACCAGGACCTCGTGCTCTCGGGGAGTGAGCGATGCGCGAACCTCGCTCCCCTCACGCGCCATGCGGGCGAACTTCCCCAACTCGCTCACCGCGATCTGCTCGACCTCCGGAGAGATGACCCTCTCGCCGTCCAACACCCGGCGGATCTGGCGACCGACCGTCGGCAGCGCCGAGGACTTCACGAGATACCCCTCGACGCCCAGCCGCAACGCCTCGATGACGGCCGGACCGTCGGTCCGATCCGTGAGCACGACCACGACGTCTACGAGGTGCCGGGCATTCAGCTCACGGATCGCCTCATCCCCATCCGGCAAGGCGATGTCGAGGATGACCATCGCGGGTGTGAACTCCTCACATGCGACGAGCATCGCCTGAACGCTGTCGACCTCTGCCACGACGTCCAGACCCACGACAGCTTCGCACGACATGCGGACGGCCCGCCGAACGATCGGGTGCGCGTCGGCGATGATCAGCTTCGCCGCGACGTTCCCCGCCTCGTCTCCCATCCCCGGAAGGCTACCCCCGGCGACTCATGCGCTGCGTGAGACCGTTCCCAGTCCGAACCGCCACGCCAGGGTGACCGCCTCCACCTTGGAATGCACACCCAGCTTGGCAAGGATGTTCTTCACATGGCTCTGAACGGTCATCGGACGGATCCCGAGGCTCTCGGCGATGTCGGTGGTCGATGCGCCGTCCGCCAGCACCCGGAGGATCTCGAGCTCGCGACCCGTGAGGAAATCGAGGCGGCTGGCCGCCGAGGCCTCGCGGCCGTCCCGCAATCGGTCGACCAAGCTCGACAGGTGGATCGCCGGTAGGACCAGCTCACCGGCGAGCGCACGATGGAACACCGAGACCAGGCTCTCGCCATTCGGCTCCGGGGAAACGACACCGCAGGCGCCGGCGGCGAGTGCGCCCGCAGCCAGATCCGGGCCCCGCTGCACCGTGACGCCGAGCACTCGAGGCCGGTCGGGGCGTTCGCGGATCTGCCGGACGATCTCGATCCCGCAACCATCGGTTCGATCTAGATCCACCAGGACGAGGTTGATCGGCTCGAGGTCCAGGGCGCGCAGCGCCTCGGTCGCGTCGGCGACGGGGCCTAGGACGCTCACCCCGTCCCCGGGCATCCCACACACGAGCCCACGAGCGAGATCGGGCCTTCCATCGACGACGAGTACGCGGATGTCTTCAGCCATGACGTTCGTTGTTTGCATCGGCACCTGACGGCCAGCGACTGAATAGGCTGAAGCGATGTCTTCACCGCGAGACACTTCCGGCATGACGAACCGGCGCGCCAACCGCCTGGCGGGTGAGACCAGCCCGTACCTCCTCCAACACGCGCACAACCCCGTCGATTGGTATCCATGGGGACCCGAGGCGTTGGAGCGAGCCAGAGCGGAGGACAAGGCGATCCTGCTCTCGATCGGCTACGCGGCCTGCCACTGGTGCCATGTGATGGAGCGCGAGTCGTTCGAAGACGACGGGACGGCCGCGCTCATGAACGAACACTTCGTCTCCATCAAAGTGGATCGCGAGGAACGGCCGGATCTGGACGCCATCTATATGGATGCGGCGCAAGCGATGACCGGAAGCGGAGGGTGGCCGTTGACGGCGTTCCTATCGCCCGACGGGAAACCGTTCTTCGCGGGGACCTACTTCCCGCCGGTTCCACAACACGGCCTGCCGTCGTTCCGGCAAGTGCTCAACGGGATCGCGGAGGCCTGGCGCGATCGTCGCGAGGAGCTGGTCGCGCAAGGAACGAACATCGCGGATCACATCGCGCGGGTCGGACGGTTGAGCGGATCGCGCGAGCCGCTGACGGACCTGGTGACGCGCTCGGCGTTCGCGCGGCTGCATCAAGTGTTCGACAGCGAGCATGGCGGGTTCGGCGGCGCGCCGAAGTTCCCGCAGCCGATGACGATCGAGTTCGTGTTGCGCTGCGCCGTTCGTGGATGGATGCCCGCGACGCAGATCGTGACGACCACGCTCGACCGCATGGCGGAGGGCGGGATCTACGACCACCTCGGCGGCGGGTTCGCGCGGTATTCGACCGATGCCGAATGGCACGTACCGCACTTCGAGAAGATGCTGTACGACAACGCGCAGCTCGCCCGGCTGTACACGAGGGCATGGCAAGTGACGCGGAACAACCGCTATCGGCGCGTCGCCATGGAGACCCTCGAATACCTCTTGCGTGAGATGCAACACCCGGAGGGGGGCTTCTTCTCGTCGCAGGACGCGGACAGCGAAGGCGTCGAGGGCAAGTTCTTCGCCTGGTCGTGGGCCGAGCTGGTGGAGAGCGTCGGGCCTGCCGTCGCGGCCTGTTTCGGGGCAACGCCGGACGGCAACTGGGAAGGGACGAACGTCTTGTGGCGGCCGAAGACGATCGCGCAGGTCGCGACAGAGCTCGACGTGCCTCCCGACGAGCTAGCGGCCCAAGTAGCGGACGCGCGGGCAACGTTGTTCGGGATCCGCGAAGGACGCGTGCGACCTGCGACCGACGACAAGGTCCTCTGCGCGTGGAACGGCCTCGCGATCGGCGCGCTTGCGGAAGCCGGGCGCGTGTTCGGCAAGGCGGACTTCGTGAACACCGCGGTCCGGAGCGCCGACTTCATCCTGACCCACCTCCGCGATGACCGTGGCCGTTTGCTGCGTTCGTGGCGCAACGGCTCGGCCGGCAAGCCGGGCTTCGCGGACGACCACGCCACGATGGCCGCGGCTTGCCTGACGCTCTACGAGACGACCTTCGAGGTTCGCTGGATCGAGCAGGCCCTGTCGCTCGCCGACGACCTGCTCCGCTTGTTCCGCGACGACGAGCGTGGAGGGTTCTTCCAAACGGGCTCCGACGCAGAGGTTTTGGTGCTCCGCCCCAAGGAGCTCTATGACAACGCGACACCCTCCGGGAACTCGGTCGCGGCCGAAGTCTTGCTGCGCCTCGCGTTGCTGACGGGCGACGCCAGGTATGAGAACGCCGGTCTCTCCGCGTTGCGGCTCGTGCGCGACGCGATGGCCGGCGCCCCCACGGGGTTCGGCCAGGCGCTGTGTGCACTGGACCTCTCCGTGGGTCCGGCGCACGAGGTGGCGATCATCGGCGACCCGACGGCAAACGAGACCCGGGCGCTCGCCGCGGAGGTCACCGACACCGTCTACCGACCGAACGTCGTCCTCGCCGTCGCCGGCCCGGATGACGAGCGTGCGGCGCTCTCGGTCCCGCTACTGCGAGACCGCGGGATGAACAACGGCGAGTCGACCGCCTTCGTCTGCGAGCGGTTCGCCTGCAAGCTCCCCGTGTCCGATCCGGTATCGCTCCGCGAGCAACTCGAGGTCTGACCAGAAGGTATCCTGCGGACGTGCTTGCACCCGGCGACGTTGCACCTTCGTTCGAGCTGCTGGATCAAGACGGCACGACCGTTTCGTTGACCGACTTCGCCGGACGGAAGCTCCTCGTTTACTTCTATCCGAAGGCCGACACGCCGGGGTGCACCACGCAGTCCTGTGCGGTTCGTGACGCACGCGAGGATCTCTTCTCGCTCGGGATGGACGTCGTCGGCATCAGCCCCGACAAGCCCGACGCGCAAGCGAAGTTCGATCAGAAGTTCGGGCTCGGCTTCCCGCTGCTCGCCGATACGGATCACGCCGTCGCTGAGGCCTACGGCGTCTGGGGCGAGAAGATGAACTACGGGAAGAAGTACTTCGGCATCATCCGCTCCTCGTTCTTGATCGACGAGAACGGGCGCGTCGAGCGGGCCTGGTACAAGGTCTCCCCCAAGGACACCGTGCCGAAGGCGCGCAAGGCTCTCGCCGGGTAGCTCGCAACCGACATGCGACGTGCGCTCGTTGCCCTAGCCGTCGCCGGGATCCTCGTCGGTGTCGCCGCCGGCCCTGCGACCGCCTCGTCACGCACGATCTGGTTCTCAGGGATCCGATGGGAAGTGCGAGACGGTCCGCGTCCGTCCGGCCCCGGTCCCAATCGATTCTCCGACTCGAGCCGGACCGTCTGGCTCGACGCTCGACGCCGCCTGCACCTGCGGATCGAACGTCGGCACGGTCACTGGTACTGCGCCGAGCTCACCACGTCGCAAGCGTTCGGATACGGCACGTACATCTTCGACGTTACCGGCCGGCCCGCCGACCTCGACCCCAACGTCGTCCTCGGGCTCTTCACGTGGGACGACGCGCGCGCCGAGCACCATCGCGAGATCGACGTCGAGCTTTCGCGATGGGGTGAGCCGCAGAACGCGAACGCGCAGTTCGTCGTTCAACCGTATCGGACGCCGCAGAACATCCATCGGTTCGACATCGCGGGTCCGCGCGCTCGAACCACGCAGGCGTTCGTATGGACCGAGGGGCAGGTCGATTTCTCGAGCTTGTGGGGTCACGTGGATCCGATCACGGCGCCCGAATCGCTGATCGAGCGCTGGACGAACGTCGGCCCCGACGTCCCAACCCCCGGGAACGCTCACGTCCACATCAACCTTTGGCTGGCGGGAGGCCATGCGCCCACCGAAGGACGCTCCCTGCAGGTCGTGCTTTCCGGATTCTCCTTCCTACCCGGGCGCTGACGAGGAACTAGAGTAAGCTGATACTTACCGTAAGTTATGGCTTACTCATCGAACGCCGCCGAGGTGCTGGACGCGCTGGGGGATCCGACCCGCCGGGCCGTTCTGGAGCTCCTGCGAGACGGGCCCCGGGCCGTCGTCGACATCGCCTCCGAGCTCCCCGTCAGCCGGCCGGCCGTCTCCCAACACCTCCGCGTGCTGAAGGGGGCGGGGCTCGTGACGGAGCGGAAGGACGGAGCCCGACGCCTCTACCGGGTGGATCCTGACGGACTCGCCGCGCTTCGGACCTACCTGGAGGGCTTCTGGAGCGACGCACTGACCGCGTTCAAG
>JBOGVK010000096.1:0-3111 GCA_050692375.1 Actinomycetota bacterium | reverse complement strand
CGGCTACAACTACGTCGAAGGGGTCGGCTTCTCCTTCTCGCCCGGCGTCTGCAAGGTTGCTGCCGACTTCCCGAACACCGATTTCGCCGTGGTCGACGGGTACACGGCCTACATCAAGGGCTGCAGCAAGCAACCGAACGTCCTCGACCTGAACTTCGCCGCTAATGAGAGCTCGTATCTCGTCGGGATCGCGGCGGCGATGCAGGCGCAGAAGGACGGTTCAACGACGGTCGGGTTCCTCGGCGGGCAGACCGGTCCTCTGATCGGATCGTTCGAGGGCGGCTACGAGGCCGGCGTCGCGAGCGTCGACCCGAACATCAAGGTGCTGGTCGAGTACATCGGCGACAGCACGCAAGCCTTCGTCAACCCGACGGCCGGCAAAGCACTGTCCGAGAAGATGTACACCGAAGGCGCCGACGTGATCTATCATGCGGCGGGCCTGTCGGGGGCGGGGTTGTTCCAGGCGGCCGCCGAGAAGAGCAAGTACGCGATCGGCGTCGACTCGGACCAGTACCTGACGGCCAGCCCGGACGAGCAGAAGTGGATCATCACGTCGGCGCTCAAGCGCGTCGACACCGCCACCTACGACACGATCAAGGCGGTGAAGGAGGGTACGTTCGCTCCCGGGGTGCAGAACTTCAGCCTCGCGAATGACGGGGTGGGGTTCGCGACGAGCAACCCGACGCTTCTTACCTCCGACATGGTGGACGCGATGAACGCCGCCAAGCAGAAGATCATCGATGGTTCGATCACCGTACCGACGGCTCCGGTGACCTCCTAGTCGGTCCGGGGTGTCGGATGGAACGCGATGGAGCGGGGCGCGAGAGCGCCCCGCTCGTCGTGATGGAAGGCGTGACGAAGCGGTTCCCCGGAGTCGTTGCGAACGACAACGTGTCCTTGGAGCTCCGCAACGGGGAGATCCACGCCCTCGTCGGGGAGAACGGCGCGGGCAAGTCCACGCTCATGCGCGTGCTGTATGGCATCTACCCGTCCGATGGTGGGCGGATCCTGGTCCGCGGCAAGGAGTTGAAGTTGTCGTCCCCCCGTGTGGCCATCGCCAACGGCATCGGGATGGTCCACCAGCACTTCGTTCTCGTTGACCCATTCACCGTCACCGAGAACATCATCTTGGGGGACGAGGGCGGCCGGCTTCTCGATCTCGAGGCCGCGAACGACCGGGTAGCGGAGCTCGCGGCCTCCTTCGGCTTCTCCGTCGACCCCACCGCAAGGGTCGAGGACCTGTCGGTCGGGGAGGAGCAACGGGTCGAAATCCTGAAGGCGTTGTACCGAGGTGTGGAGATCTTGATCCTGGACGAACCGACCGCGGTGCTCACACCGCAGGAGACCCGCGAGCTGTTCGGCAACCTCCTTCGACTGCGTGAGTCCGGCAAGACCATCGTGTTCATCAGCCACAAGCTCGATGAAGTGCTCGAGATCGCCGACCGGATCACCGTGCTCCGCCGAGGCAAGGTCGTCGGGGAGACGACGCCGGCCGAGACATCCAAGGAGCAGTTGGCCGAGATGATGGTCGGTCGTCCGGTGCTGTTCCGACTGGAGAAACCGACGGTCGAGCTCGGCGCGCCCGTCCTGCAAGTGGAAGGCCTCTCGGGAGGCAGGCTCCACGGAGTGGATCTTGAGGTGCGGGCTGGCGAGATCGTGGGGGTCGCCGGCGTCGAGGGCAACGGTCAGCGCGAGCTGGCCGAAGCGTTGATCGGCCTCACTCCGCCCGGATCGGGTCGCGTGCTCCTCGAGGGGAAGGACATCGCCGGTTGGTCCGTCGAAAGGATCCGCAACGCCGGTGTGGGATTCATCCCGGAGGATAGACATGAGCAGGGCCTCGTGCTGGCGATGAGCGTCTGGGAGAACGCGATCCTCGGGCGCCATGACGATGCCGAGTTCTCGGGTCGCATCGTGCTCCTGATCCGCAAGATCAAGGAACTCGCCGCAGATCTCATCCGGCGCTTCGACGTGCGAGCGCGGAACATCAACGTCAACGCCGGGACGCTCTCCGGCGGCAACCAGCAGAAACTGATCCTCGCGCGCGAGCTGGAGACGGATCCGAGGCTCCTCGTCGCCGCCCAGCCCACCCGCGGTCTGGATGTCGGCGCGATCGAGTTCGTGTGGAAGCAGATCCTCGAGCAGAAGGCACAGGGACGGGGTGTCTTGTTGATCTCGGCGGAGCTGGACGAGATCTACGCGCTCTCGGATCGCATCGTGACGTTGTACGAAGGAAGGATCACCGGCGAGTACTCCCCGGACGCGGCGCCGGAGGCGATCGGCGTGGGCATGACGGGCAGCCGCACCGGGGACCGGGTTTGATGGCGACGTCGGCGAACACGCTCACCGCCCGCCGCGAGCGGCTGACCGAGCTCCTCATGCAGGTCGTCGCGTTCATGGCGGCGCTCGCGTTCGCGTTGGGCATCGGGGCCCTGATCATCCTCGGGTACCACGACAGCCCGATCGCCGTGTACTCGGCCGTCGTGAAGTTCTCGTTCGGTTCCCTCGACGGGTTCTCGCGGATGCTGGTTATCGCGACACCGTTGATCTTCTCCGCGCTCGCGGTGTCGGTCTGCTACAAGGCGGCGATGTTCAACATCGGCGTCGAGGGGCAATACCTCGTGGCCATGGCGGTTGCTACGATCGCCGCCGTGCACTTCGGGTTCCTCGGGGTGCTGCAGTTCCCGGTCGTTCTCGCCTTCGCGATGATCGGAGGGATGGGCTACGCGGCCATCCCCGCGGTGCTCAAGGTGAGGACGGGAGCCCACGAGGTCGTCACCACCATCATGCTGAACGGCGTCGCGGTCAGCCTGGTCGCGTGGGCGCTTCGAGGGCCGCTCAAGTACACGGACGCGAGCGGCGCCTTCAACGTGAATCTTCGTTCGGATCTCTTCCCGAACAGCGCGATGGCCCCGAACCTGGGGCACCTCCTCGGCGTCGGCACCGACGTCCCGCTCAACCTGTTGTTACCGATCGGGATCGGATGCTCCGCGCTCGTGTGGTTCCTGCTGAAGCGAACCCGCCTCGGGTACGAGGCGCGCGCCGTGGGCTCGTCCCCGGGGTCGGCCCGCGCGGGTGGGATCTCGATCGGCGCCGTCCAGATCAAGGTGTTCC
>JBOGVK010000095.1:0-7679 GCA_050692375.1 Actinomycetota bacterium | reverse complement strand
GTGGAACTGGACCCCGCCGATCGATCCCGACTTCATCTTGTCGGTGGTGACGTGTGGGTCGTTCGGCGATTGGAGCGACAGCGGGTACTGCAACAAGGCATACGACGCGTTGTACGCGAAGCAAGGTCGGACGGTCGATCCGGCCGCGCGACTGAAGATCGTCGATCAGATGCAGCAGATCGTCTACGACGACCGGCCCTACATCGTGCTCGTGAACAACGACACGATCGACGCGTGGAGCAAGGACTGGACGGGCTTCGTCCAGTCGCCGCAAGGGTTGTTCTCGGCGCTCTCGAAGTCGAGTCTCATCGCGGTCCACCAGGTGTGACCGGGCGGGTATGCACGGCGCCGACTATGTCATCAAGCGAACGCTCTTCGCGATCGCGACGATCTTCGTCGCGATCACGCTGAACTTCGTCCTGTTCCGAGCGATCCCGGGTGACGCCGTCTCCAACCTCGCGCGCGTGCCTCGGGCGACGCCGCAGCTCCGCGAGGCGCTCACGAAGGAGTTCGGGCTCGACAAGTCGAAGCTGCAGCAATACGTCCTGTACCTGGAGCAGCTCGGACGTCTGAACCTCGGAGTCTCGTTCGCGAACCAACAGCCCGTCTGGAACAACCTCCGCACGAAGCTCGCGAACACGATCCCGATGGTGTCTCTCGGGACCGCCTTCGCGATCGTGATCGGCATCGGGACGGGTGTCCTGTCCGCTTGGCGGCGCGGGACGGTTCTCGACCAGACGAGCACGAACGTCGCGATCGCGTTCTACGCGTTCCCGACCCAGTGGCTCGGCCTGATGTTGTTGATCTTGTTCGCGGGCATCCTGCCCGCGAACGGGATGTCCGATCCGTTCCTGCTGCATCCGACCTTCTGGGCGAAGACCGTGGATCTCCTGAAGCACATGGCCCTACCGTCCGCGACACTCGCCCTCACCCTTTACGGCGAGTACACGTTGATCGTGCGCTCGTCGATGCTGGAGACGCTCGGCGAGGACTACGTCCTCACCGCACGGGCGAAGGGCTTGTCGTCGTGGGGAGTGGTTCGCAAGCACGCCCTCGGCAACGCGATGCTCCCCATCACGACGCTGATCGCGATCTCGCTCGGCTACATCGTGGCGGGGACGATCCTGATCGAGACCGTGTTCTCCTGGCCGGGGATCGGACAGGCGGTCTACCAAGCCGTCGGGAACCGCGACTATCCGATGCTCCAGGGGGCGTTCCTGGTCCTCACGCTCTCGGTGGTGTTCTTCAACTACCTCGCCGACCTCCTGTACTTCCGACTCGACCCGAGGATCAAGGCATGAGCGCGATCGCGAACGAACCGGGCGTCGTCGCCGACTCGCCGACCCCCAGACGGCGGGGAGGGCTGCTGTGGGACGTCGTGAAGGAGCGTCCTTCGGCCGCGATCGGAGCGGTCTTGCTCGGCGGGTTCATCCTGGTCGCGATCTTCGCGCCGGTGATCGAGCCGTTCGGCGTGCATCAGCAGGTCGGCCCGGTGTACGCGCCGCCCTCAGCGCACCACTGGCTGGGACTCGACGACGGCGGGATCGACATGGTGAGCCTGCTGATCCAGGGCGGTCGGATCTCGCTCGTCGTTGGCTTCGCGGCAGCGCTGGTCTCGACCGTGATCGGCGGTGGGGTCGGGATCCTGTCCGGCTACTTCGGCGGGGCCACCGATGTCGCCCTCATGCGCGTCACCGACTACTTCCTGGTGATCCCCGACGTGCCGCTGATGATCGTGGTCGCGGCGATCTGGGGCCCGAGCCTGTTGCACATCATCGTCGTGATCGGCGTGCTCCTGTGGACGAACACCGCGCGGATCATCCGCGCGCAAGTGAAGAGCGTGCGCGAGCGCGTCTACGTCAAGCGTGCCCTGTCGCTCGGTGCCGGCCATGCTCGCGTCATCTTCCGTCACGTGCTCCCGCAGATCGCTCCGCTCCTCATCGCGAACGTGGTCCTCACCGTCGCCGTGGCGATCTTCGACGAGACCGCGCTCGCGTTCCTGGGCCTTTCCGATCCCTCGGCCGTTTCGTGGGGAACGGTGATCGAGCATGGGTTCGAGCGAACCGCCATCAGCAGTGGCGCGTGGTGGGCGATCGTCCCGCCGGGAATCTGTGTCGCGCTCGTCATCATGGGGTGCTATCTCCTCGGACAGGCGATCGAGGATGCGTTGAACCCGCGCTTGAGGGTCGCCCACCTGTCCGTGAAAGGGTTCCGCCTGCGCCCGCTCGTCGGCCGGGGACCGGACGCATCATGAGCCCGCTGTTGGACGTGCGCGATCTCCACGTGTGGTTCGACCTGCCGCGCCACGGTGAGCTTCACGCCGTTCAAGGGGTGAGCTTCGAGCTCGATCCCGGACAGCGCGTCGGCCTTGTCGGCGAGTCCGGGTGCGGGAAGACCACGACGATCCTCGCGCTCATGGGCCTCCTCCCGCCCTCCGCATCCGTTGCGGGACAGGTGTTCCTGGATGGCGTGGATGTCATGGCGGAGGCGGAACGCACGATCCGTCCCCACCGCTGGCTCGACGTTGCCATGGTGTTCCAGGGCGCGATGAACGCGCTGAATCCCGTGAAGACGGTGGGAGCGCAGATCGTCGAGCCCATGGAGCTCCACGAGGTCGCCGAGGGGGCGGAAGCGAGACGGCGAACCGGGGAGCTGCTCGACCTGGTCGGTATCGCACCCTCGGCTGCCGAACGCTATCCCCACGAGTTCTCCGGAGGGATGCGACAGCGCGCGGCCATCGCGATGGCGCTCGCCTGTGAGCCCAAGATCCTGCTGGCCGACGAGCCAACCACGGCGCTCGATGTGATGGTGCAGGCGCAGATCCTCGAACTCCTGGTCTCGCTCACGAACGACCTCGGGCTGGCGTTGCTGCTCGTCACGCACGACCTCCCAGTGGTCGCGCAGACATGTGAACGCGCGGCCGTGATGTACGCCGGCGAGATCGTGGAGTCGGGCGGTCTCGACGACCTCTTCCACGAACCGCGTCACCCGTACACCCGACTCCTCTTCGCGGCCACGCCCGATCTCTACGGAGAGGACACGATCGTCTCGATCCCCGGTTCGCCACCGCGACTGGATCGCGAGATCGCGGGATGCCCTTTTCACGACCGATGCGATCGAGCCTTCGAGCGCTGCGCACATGAGCCTCCGCAGCTCCGCGAGGTCTCGCCCGGTCGTCGTGCGGCGTGCCATCTCAACGATGTCGAGGCGGTGGCGCCGTGAACATGCAGGCGCCACTGCTCGAAGTCGAGGAGCTCGTCGTGCGCTATCCGATCAACCGGGGCATCGTCGGCGCGCTGCGGGGGCGGCCTCGAGGGTTCGTTCACGCCGTGGAAGGCATCTCGTTACGGCTGCACAAGGGAGAGATGCTCGCTCTCGTCGGCGAGTCGGGCTGCGGGAAGACCACGACGGCGCAGACCGTGTTGCGACTCATCGATCCGATGGCCGGGAGCATCCGCTTCGATGGCGCCGATATCACGCGACTCTCCGCACGCGAGCTCCGTCCGCTGCGGCGCCGGATGCAGATGATCTACCAGGACCCGTACGAGTCGCTTGATCCTCGCCTTCGCGTCCGCAACGCCGTGGAGGAACCGATGGTGGTGCACGGCGTCGGCGGGTCCAAGGCAGAGCGTCGCGATCGCGCGATCGACGCGATGCGCCGCGCCGAGCTCTCCCCACCCGAGCTCTACCTCGATCGATACCCGCACGAGCTTTCCGGAGGACAGCGGCAGCGAGTGGCGATCGCCGCGAGCCTCGTCCTCGATCCGGAGCTGTTGGTCGCGGACGAGCCGGTGTCCATGCTCGACGTCTCGGTACGAGCAGGCGTGCTCTCGCTCTTGGACGGGCTCCGTCGTCGCAGCAACGTGGGCATCCTGATGATCACGCACGACCTGTCGACCGCGGCGCACTTCGCGGACCGGATCGCCGTGATGTACCTGGGGCGGATCGTCGAGGAGGGCCCGGCGCGCGACGTGGTCCGCGACCCCCAGCATCCGTACACGAAAGCCCTGCTGTCGGTCGTTCCCAAGCGCGATCCGCGGGAGCGGACGACGCCGCAGATCCTCTCCGGCGAAACGCCGAACCCCGTCCACGTGCCCCCCGGCTGCCGTTTCCACCCGCGCTGTCCGGTCGTCGAGGCTCGGTGCCGAACGATCGACCCGGGTCTCGTCGCGACGGCACCCGAACACCGAGCTGCGTGCGTGCTCGTCGGCGGAGAACCTGCCACCGTTGGCGCCACACCTTCAGATGGAAAGGATCCGTAGATGCCCGAGTCGTCTCGATCTGCCGAACTGTTCGCCCGCGCGTCGGAGGTCCTCCCCGGCGGTGTGGGATCGAGCGCCCGGAGCGTGCGCGCCGGGTGGACCCCCTACCCGCCGTTCATCGCGAGCGGCCAGGGGTCGCGCGTCACCGACGTCGACGGGAACGAGTACGTCGACTACCTGATGGGTCTCGGCCCGCTCCTGTTCGGTCACCGTCCGCCGGAGGTCACCGCCGCCGTCGTGAAGGCCGTGCAGGAGCTGGGAACGGTGTTCGGACTGCCGTACGAGCTCGAGGCCGAAGCCGCGCGCAAGGTCATCGACGCGGTCCCGAGCGTCGACATGGTGCGCTTCGCGAGCTCGGGGAGCGAGGCCGTAGGCACGGCCGTCCGCCTGGCGCGCGCGGTCACCGGCCGGACGCTCCTCCTGCGGTTCGAGGGCATGTATCACGGGTGGCTGGATACCGTGTACTGGAGCAATCACCCGGATCCCGACGCCGCCGGGCCCGCCGATCACCCGATCCCGGTCCCGGCCGGCAAGGGACTGCTCCCCTCGGTCGCCGACTCACTCGTCGTGCTCTCCTGGAACGACCCCGAGGCGATCACGCGAACGATGGCCGAGCGAGGCGATCAGATCGCCGCGATCATCACGGAGCCGGTCATGCTGAACACGGGCTGCATCCTGCCCGAGCCCGGCTACCTCCAACTGCTGCGCGATCTGGCTACGCAGTACGGCGCGCTGCTGATCTTCGACGAAGTCATCACCGGGTTCCGGTTCGCGCGCGGCGGCGCGCAAGAGTTCTTCGGGGTGCTGCCCGACATCACGACGATGGCGAAGGGCCTCGGTGGCGGGTTCCCGGTCGCGGCGATCGGCGGGACGCGGGCGGTGATGGAAGCGATCGGCGACGGCCGGTACTCGCACTCCGGCACCTACAACTCGAACGTGATCCAGATGGCGGCGGTCTCGGCGACGATGGATCTCCTGTCGCCGGAGCGCTATGAAGACGCGCGCGCCCTTGGGCAGACGCTGATGGACGGGATCGCCCGGCTCGCCGTCGACGCGGGTGTGCCCGTCGGGGTCGTGGGGCTGGGCACGGTGTTCCAGGTGTGGTTCGCCGACGAGCCCATCCGGAACTGGCGCGACGCGGAGCGGCTGGCGAACGAGGAGCTGTTCGGTCGCTGGTGGCGCGAGATGCGCTCTCGCGGGGTCCTCTTCCACCCCAGCCAGTTCGAGAACCTGTTCGTCTCGTTGGCTCACACGGCGGCCGATGTCGATCGGACGCTCGAAGCGGCCAAGGCGTCCCTCCGCGCGCTGTGAGCGATCCGGTCTTCGTCGGGATCGACCTGGGGACGTCTGGTCTCAAGGGCGTGGTCCTCTCGTCCGGAGGCGACGTGCTGGCGAGCGCCCGTGCCGGGTACGCGACCGCACGGCCGGCGCCGGGGCGGGCGGAGCAGGATCCGGCCGACTGGCTGCAGGCGCTCCGCGAGGTCGTGGGGTCGCTCGCCGCAGGTGTTGCGTCGGGGCGGTGGGGAGGCATCGGGCTCTCCGGCATGATCCCGACGCTCGTGCTCGCGGATGCCGATCTGGATCCGATCGGGCCGGCGATCACGTGGGAGGACGAGCGCGCCGGGGAGGAAGGCGAGGCCTACCGTGCGAAGGTGGGTGGCGACGAGATCTATCGACGCACCGGGCAATGGGTCGACGGGCGATATCTGTTGCCGATGTGGCGATGGATCGAACGCCACGACCCTTCGCGCGCGGTCGCGGCGAGACACGTGTTCGGTGCCAAGGATCTCCTGTTCGCGCGGATGACCGGCGTCGTGGCGACGGACCCGAGCACGGCGACGGGGTTCGGATGCTTCTCCCTCGACGGTGCTCGTTGGGATCCCGACCTCGCCGGGGACCTGCCGTCGCGGCTGCCGGATGTGCATGCATCCACGTGGTCGGCGCCGCTTTCGCCGAGCGCCCCAGAGGAGCTTGGGATCGCCCCGGGCATCCCGGTCGTGCTTGGCGCCGCGGATTCGGTCGCCGGGGCGCTCGCGGTGGGGGCCGTGCAACCGGGCGACGCCGCCAGCCTGTGGGGGACGAGCACGGTGATCCTCGGGGTGAGCGACGCGCTCGTCTTCGACGATGGTCACCGGTTCCTGGTCACGCCGCTCGCTCTCGGCGATGCGTGGGGGCTCGAGATGGACCTGGTGAGCACGGGAAGCGCGTTCGCGTGGACGGCGACGCTTCTGGGCCTCGACGACGAGGAAGCGGCGCTCGCGCTCGCCGCGACCGCCCCGTTCGGTGCGAACGGTCTGCGGTTCCTGCCGTTCCTCGGTCCGGGGGAGCAGGGCGCGCTCTGGGATCCGACGCTCCGTGGGACATTGCACGGGCTCACGCTGACGCATGGACGCGAGGACGTCGCCCGCGCGCTCGTGGAGGGCATCGCGATCGAGCATCGCCGATGCCTCGATGTCTTGGACGATGCGGGCGTCGCGCCGCGCCACGTGATCGCGGCCGGGGCTCCGATCGCATCGCCGTTCTTCGCATCGCTGATCGCCGACGCGTCGGGTCGAACGGTGGTGCGCAGCAGCGTGGGGACGTCGGCATCGGCACTCGGCGCTGCGCTGATCGCGGCCGCCGCGGGTGGCGTCGACGTTCCGAGCGGCGCGACGGGGGAACAGGTAACGCCCGACCCAGGTGCGCGAGCGGCGTGGGATGCCGCGAGCGACGCGCACGACCGCTTGCTCTCAACGCTCCGCGAAGACACGTCGCGGTAGCCGATACTTGGAGCCCCTGTCGCCGGGCGGCCGTATACTCGCCCGCGTGACCGTGCTAGGCGGGGAGCTAGCGGTTCCCTGTACCCGAGATCCGCTTTCGCGGGGCTGAATCCCCGCCCGAGGCCCGGATGGTCCGGGGCAGCTCTGGGCACGGAGCGTTGATGGTTCGGGTCCTACGCGACGCCAACCTGCGAACCCGGTCAGATCCGGAAGGAAGCAGCCGTAAGCGGGCCCTGGTGGGTGCCGTAGGGATGCCTGGCCGGAGCTACCGGTCGAGGAAGCGCTCGAGTCGTCCGCGGTCGACGGCGGGTGCACGGTCACCTCATCCGTGAGGAGCGGCGTTGGCTGACGAGAAGCAGCACCAGGCGCTCTACCGACGGTACCGGCCGCAGACGCCTGCGGAGGTCCTCGGGCAGGATCACGTCGTGCGCGCCCTGACCGGTGCGATCCGCGAAGGCCGCCTCCATCACGCGTTCCTGTTCTGTGGACCTCGTGGGACCGGTAAGACGTCGACCGCCCGCATCTTGGCGAAGATGGTCAACTGCGAGCACGGCCCGACGGCGGAGCCGTGCGGCGTCTGCACGCAGTGCGTCGCGATCCGCGAAGGCCAGCACCTCGATGTCGTCGAGATCGACGCCGCGTCACACGGCGGTGTCGA
>JBOGVK010000094.1:0-8620 GCA_050692375.1 Actinomycetota bacterium | reverse complement strand
TGTCCTTGTACTTGAAGCTCCCGCTCGAGGTGCCCGCGGCGATCGAGATCGAGGTGATGTTCGCCGAGTCGGCCGTGTTTCGGAAGACCCCACCCGAGGAGCTCGTCGTGAGGTTCACCGTGGTCGTAGACGGCAGGGTGCCCGGTTGGCTGTTCGACGTTTGCAACTGCACGGTGATCGTGCCGGAGGTCACACCGGCCGTCGAGGTCTGGGCGCTCGTCGTGAACCCGAGCTTGGTCACGGGAGGGGCCGCGAGCGCTACCCCCGGGAACGAGACGACGAGGATCGTCATCAGGAGCATGAGTGCGGTCGTCATCGCGGTCCGGCGGGGCAAACGTGTGAGCACGGTGGAGGGCCTCCTCGGCATCCGTTCAAGAGTTCGTTCGGGTCAGACGAAGGGTGGCAGGCAGTGGAGAGAAGAGCATCGGCCTTCGGGTGAGCGATTCCACCGGCCTTCGGCCTAGGTCGAATCGAGCACCGCTGACACGCGGTTCGATCGCGGGAACCGGGGGACACTCGACCGGCGTCCAGGAACCATCTACCGACGTCCCTGAAAGGAGCGCGCCATGAACGTGTCTCGCAGGTACCCGGGTCGTCTTCTCTTGGCTCTCGCAGCAGCCGTAGCCGCCCTGGTGATCGGTGCTGCGACCGCTTGGGGTCAGACGGCGCCATCCGATGGCCCGTCAACCGGGGCAGGAGTGTCCGGCTCGAGCGGTTCTTCCGGCGTCTCCGTGTCGTCGGGCACCGTGCAGGTCGGGCCGACCGGCGTCGTGTCCTCAGGGATCGCCGCTCCGGCGTGGTGCTGCGGAACGACGGGCTCCGTGCCGGGCCTCACGGTCGTCGGGCAGGCGACGGAGGATGGTCATGACACGGCGGCTCGTGACGCCGCTATCGCCAGCGCGGTGAAAGACGCCACCGATCAGGCACAGACGGCTGCCGATGCGGCGGGGATCCAGCTCGGAGCGATCATCGACCTTGAGGTCTCTTCGATGCCCTTCTTCACGCCGATGATGGGTGGGGCGGCCGGGTCGTCAACGGGGTCGCCGGATGGCGGGACGGTGGAGCCGATGTCCTATCAGAGCTCGGTGAGCGTCACGGTCACCTGGGCGCTCGGCGGGGCCTGAACGGATCCGACGGGGGTTCAGGCGCTCTGAAGCGGCACGCGTTCGACGACGCGCTGGGCCCGTCTGTTCGCTCGATCGCGGGGACCCGTGCCGCAGATCTCGTACAGCTTCGCGGCTAATGCCGACGGTGAGAACGGCTTCGTGAGGTATTCGTCCGCTCCGGCGCGCCAACCATCGATCTGATCCTGCATCCCGACCCGCACGCTCAGCAGCACCACGGGGAGGTCGCTCGTCTGTGCGTTCTCGCGGATACGACGCAAGACCTCGAACCCGTTGATGCTTGGGAGCATCACGTCGAGGACGACGGCATCCACGAGTTCGGCGACCAGGAGCTCGAGCCCTTCTCTGCCGCTTGCGGCTTCGATGACCTCATCGCCGTCGGCTCGGAACGCGATCCTGCAAAGCATCCGAACACCGGGGTCATCGTCGATCACCAAGATGCGCATGAGCAGGGTTCCTCCCTCGGAAGTCCTACGGGGAGTCTCGGCTTCTGACCCCTCTTTCCACATGGGTCTATCAGGGGCCAAATCTCATCCCCCGTTCGGACCACACGTCGGGAACCCCGCGCATACTGACCCGGTGCTCGGTCCGCTCCGCGTGACGCGCTCGGTCGTCGTTCCCGAGAAGGAGCTTCGATGGCGCTTCAGCCGCTCGTCGGGGCCTGGCGGCCAGTCGGTCAATACCGCCGACTCGCGTGTCGAGCTCAGTCTGAACATCTCGTCGACGACGGCGCTCGGTCCCGTTCAACGAGCCCGCGTATCGGAGCGGCTTTCCGGACGGCTGGTCGACGGCGTCATCACCGTCACCGCGTCGGAGTACCGGTCGCAGCTGCGGAACCGGGAAGCCGCGCTCGACCGGCTCGCCGCGATGCTCGCCGAGGCGCTCAAGCCTCCGCCGCCCCGCCGGCGACCCACCCGCCCCAGCCGCTCGGGAGTCGAACGTCGGTTGGCGGAGAAGAAGCGGCGCGCGGCGACGAAGAAGCTCCGAAGAAGCGAAGACGACGACTGACGGACTCCGTCCGCTACCAGCCGCCCTCGGCCCGGCCGTCGACGCGTTCAGCGAGGTTCGAAGCGTGCGGTGAAATGGCGGAGCGCCCGGGCTTCCTCGGAGATGCGGTAGCCGGGAAGGTGGGCGGCACGTTCCGCGACCGACGTCACGACCTCGATCACGTAGTCGATATGGCTTTGAGTGTAGGTACGGCGTGGGATCGCAAGGCGCACCAGGTCCATCGCGGCCGGCTCCTCCGTTCCGTCGGATCGGCGTCCGAACATCACCGTCCCGATCTCGCAGCTGCGGATGCCGCCAGCTTCGTACAGCGCGACCGCGAGCGCCTGTCCCGGATAGTGCAACGGTGGGATGTTCGGCAGCAGCGCGCGCGCGTCGATGTAGACGGCGTGTCCACCGATCGGCTTCACGACAGGGATGCCGGCCCGGTCGAGCGCCTGGCCCAAGTATGCCGTCGAGCGGATCCGATACCGCAGGTAATCGGGGTGCACGCATTCCTTCAAACCCTGCGCGATGGCTTCCAGGTCGCGGCCCGCGAGCCCGCCGTACGTGGGGAACCCCTCGGTGAGGATCAGCAGGTTCCGACAGCGCTCGGCCAGATCGGCATCGTTCGTCGCGAGCCACCCGCCGATGTTCGCGAGCGGATCCTTCTTGGCGCTCATCGTCATGCCGTCGGCCAGCGAGGACATCTCGCGGACGATCTCGGGGATGGGCCGATCTTCGTACCCGGGTTCGCGCGTGCGGATGAACCAAGCGTTCTCCGCGAACCGGCACGCGTCGAGGTAGAGCGGGACGCCGTAACGGTCGCACGACGCGCGCACGCCGCGCAGGTTCTCCATGGACACCGGCTGGCCACCGCCGGAGTTGTTCGTCACGGTGACGAAAACCGCCGGTACGTCGGCTGCGCGTTCGGCCAGCAGCGATCCGAGCGCACCGAGATCCATGTTCCCCTTGAACGGGTGCTCCAGCGAGGGCTGTCGCCCCTCGGGGATCACCAGGTCGACCGCCTCGGCACCTGTGTACTCGACGTTCGCGCGCGTCGTGTCGAAATGCGTGTTGTTCGGTACGACCTTGCCGGGTCCACCGATCGCCGAGAACAGGATCTTCTCGGCGGCTCGCCCTTGGTGCGTCGGGATCACATGCGTGAACGGGAAGAGATCCTGCACCGCCTCGAGGAAGATGAACCAGGAGGGAGAGCCAGCGTAGCTCTCATCGCCGTGCTGGATCGCGGCCCATTGGTCGCGCGACATCGCCCCGGTGCCCGAGTCGGTCAGCAGGTCGATCAGGACATCGTCGGCGTCGAGCCTGAAGAGGTTGTATCCGGCCTCGACGATCGCGGTGCGACGCTCATCGGAGGAGGTGATACGCAGCGGCTCGACCGAATGGATCCGGAACGGCTCGATGATCGTGCGGAACTCGGCGGGCACGAACCGATGCTAGCCTCCGGGCGCCCCGACGTGCATCAGCGCGCTCAACTCGCGGAACCTACGCGCGGACGCGAGTCCCATCCGGATCGTAGAACGGCCGGTGGGTGATCTGGCCTTCGGCGGTGACACCGCCCGCTGAAGTGACGGTGACGACGGATCCGGATGGCAGGGCGGCGGGCAGATATCCCATCGCCAACGCCTTGCCGAGGAACCATCCTCGGTCCGTGGAGGTCAGCGTCCCCAGCGTTTCGCCGTCCGCGCTCGAGGCGGTGTCGCCGGCCGCGGGCACGATGGAGAGATCGGGGAACTCGATACCCGCAAGCACGCGGGTGATGCCGTCGTCGTGTTGTCGAGCGAGCGCGTCTCGACCGGCGAACGATGATCCCAGGTCGACGGCCCACCCGAGTCCGGCCTCGAGCGGCGAGGTGGTCTCGTCGACGTCCAGGCCGTACAACGGGTACTTCTTCTCCATCCGTACGCTCCGCAGCGCACCAAGTCCACACGGTCTGGCGCCAGCGCCGATCAGTGTGTCCCACATATGGAGCGCGTAGTCCCGCGGGTAGTAAAGCTCGTACCCGAGCTCGCCGGAATACCCGGTGCGCGACACCAACGTGGGGACGTCCGCGACGACGGTTTCGACGAAGCGGAAGTAGGGGAGCGCTTCGTTCGACAGGTCTGCCGCTGCGAGTGGTGCCAACAGCTCGCGCGAGCCCGGGCCCTGCACGGACAGGTAGGCGGTCCCCGAGATGCCGTTCGTGATGTACGCGCGTCGGCCGTGAGCCTGCTCGGTCATGTGAGCCTGCACGACCTCGGCGCGTGCAGGCGTGGCGATCAGCCAATAGTGCTCGGAGCCGAGCCGGTACGCGGTGAGATCGTCGATCATGCCGCCATCAACGTTGCAGACGGATGCGTAGAGCACCTGGCCGTCGCTCGCCAGTCGTCGTGGAACGTCGCGCGCGAGCACGTGGTCCAGCAGCGCCTGCGCGTCGGGACCCTTGATGTCGATAGGGCCCTGGTAGTAGACGTCGTACAGACCCACGCCGGTCCGCGTCGCGATGTGCTCGGCCTCGGTGGAGGTGAACACCACGGCCGCGTCGAACCCGATCCGGTCGCCCATCTCGGCGCCGAGCTCGACGAACCGCTGGTGATACGGCGTGTGGCGTGTCGGTGTGCTCACGGTACAGACGCCTGCGCGACCGCGTCATCGATCTGCTTCGCCGCCTGGTCCAGGCCGCCCTGCAGGTCGGTCACCTGTCCCGTCTGCCATTGGTCGAGGAACCGTTGGAAGATGTCCACGTCTCCGCTCCCGATGAGGGTTGTCCCCTTATAGGTGGAGGCGGGGTTCGCGTACATGTCCAGGAACGCCTGGAACTGCGGCGGCGTGTTGAGGTCGGGCGAATGCAGCGCGGCCAGCGTCGTGGGGATGTTCTTGACCACGTTCCCGAGGTACACGAGGTTCTGCGTGTCGGTCGCCAGGTACTTCACGACGTCCCAGGCCGCATCCGCGTGCTGAGCACCCCGCGGCACGCCGATGATGCCGAGCCCGATCTGCCCGATGCCGTACGTACCGGGCGCGTCGTCGGGCACGGGGAACGGCGCCGTCGCGTAGTGGAGGTTCGGGTTCCCGTCCTGGATGAACGCGACGCGCCATTCGCCGTCCAGGTTCATAGCCACGCGCCCGCTCTGCAGGTCCTGCGCAGAGGAGAACTCGTTCCCAGCTCCGGCGACGAAGCGCTGGAGGTTATCCGCGCCGTAGAAGTCGATCAGGCTCTTCTGCCATTCCAGCAACGCCTTCCAGTGGGGGTCGGTGGCGAGCGTCGACTTCTCGTTCGCGTCGTACCAGGAAGCGCCGGCCGGCACGCCGAGCGTGACCGGATTCGTTTCGTAGTAACCCATCCACGGAACGAACCCCGCGACCTTGATCGAACCGTCGGGGTTGAAGACCGTGAGCTTCTTCACGTCGGCAGTCATCTCCGACCAGGTCTTCGGCGGAGATGCGATCCCTGCTTTCTGGAACAGGTCGGTGTTGTAGTACAGACCGTACGAGTCGGCCGTGAACGGCATGGCGCACTGCACTCCCTGGTACTGCGTGAACTCGACGGCCGACGGGGGGAACTGCGCCATGTCGACCTGATCGCGCTGGATCGACGGGCCGAGGTCCTGCCACGCGCCCGACGAGCAGAGGTTCGGGATCTGGTTCATGTCGGAGGAGATCGCGACGTCCGGTGGCTGACCGCTGTTGATCGCGGCCAAGATCTTCGTGTCGTCAACGCTTCCCGAGACCTGGACCGTGATCCACGGCTCCAACTGGTGGAGCCGATCGAACATCGCCGTGAACTCGCGGAGCTCTCGCCCGCTCCAGTACGCCCAGACGGTAACGGTGACGGGCTGCGGCGATGTCGAGGTTGAACCCGTTGCGGTAGGCGTCGGTGAGGACGATCCGCCACTGGCCGTACAAGCGCCGGCGACGGTCGCCGCTAGGACGATCGCGACCAGGAGTCTCCTCCGCATCTGCTTCCACCCCCGAGTTCGTTGAGATGCTTGCGCGGCATAGTATCGGGCGTGGCCCAACAACATCGGTTCGCTCCGGGCCTCACGGTCCGAACACGACCGACCAGGTCAGGGTCCGCCTCGAACCATCGCGGAGGTCACGTCGCGCGCGAGCGCGGCTCGGATGGCGGCGAGAGGCGTTGCACCCACGAGCTCGATCGCGAGCAGCGCCGCGCCAACCACGGGCGGGAACTCCAGCCGCACGAGTCTCACGCCGGATGCGACCGGTCGCACGCACCTGTCGAGCTCATCGACGAGTATCGGGCTTGTGGTGCCGAACATACTTCCGGCGAGCACCAGGTCGAAGTCGACGTTGTCGAGATGCAACTGACGCACGACGTGCGCCGCGGTCTCGCCGAGCGTACGGCCGGATCGGGCGAGGAGCGCTTGGGCTACCGGATCTCCGTCCTCGGCCGCCCGGATGATCGTCGGCGCGAACGGAACGGGGTCGATGCGAGCTCGCGCGACTCCCTCCAGGAGCTCGACCAGGGAGCGAACGCCCGACTGCGCGCAGAGGAGCTCACTGAGCGACGTGGCCGGTCCTCGCTCCATGTAGGCCTCTGCCACGGCCCTGACACCAGCCTCCGAGAGATCCGTAGCGCTTCCAGAGTCGCCGAACATCGGCCCCATGCCCAGGCTCCGAAACGTCGCTCCCTGCTCATCGCGACCCGCGACGACCGAGCCGTTGCCCGCGATCACGACCACGCCGTTCTGCCCGTCCGTTCCCGCGCGGAGCGCTGCGAAGGAGTCGTTCACGATCAGTGAGGGCTCGCCTGCGCCGATCGCCGCCGGGATCCCGCTCAGTCGTTGCTCGTCCATCGGGAAGTCCACCCCGGCGAGCGCGAACACCGAGGCTGCCACGTCTGCCACCAACAGCTCGGCGGCTTCCAAGGCCTCGATCACGCAGGAGCGGATCGCCGCAGCGGCGGCCGCGATGCCCACGTCGTCCCAATTCGCCGGGTCGTCGTTGGCTCCCACCCCCAGGAGCGTTCCCTCAGGATCTACCAGCACCGCGTGGCAGTAGGAGCCGTTACCCTCGACGCCGAGCAGAGCGCCCATGGCTCCACGATAGCGCCGCGGGTCGCCCGACGCCGATGTCGGCAACCGGTCGGTGCGATGATGCCGCCGTGGTAGCGCTCAAGGTGACGAGTCCTGTGCCACCATTCGAGCAGCTGGACTTCCTCTATACACCCAGCTCCGACGTGGCGGCAGACCTCGCGTACTTCACGGAGGTGCTCGGAGGTCGCGTGGTCTTCGCGATCGAGGCGATGGGAACGAGAGTGGCGGCGATCGAGCTCACGTCCGGTCCGCCGACCTTCCTCCTCACCGACCATGTGGTGGGGGACCGTGCGATCCTGGTGTTCCGGGTGGCCGACCTCGATGCCGCGCTGGCGTCCCAGGAGGCCGCGGGTTGGATCCGAGAGCACACGTTCGACATCCCGCATGGGCCGTGCTGTTCGTTCGTCACGCCCGGCGGGCATCGTGTCGCTCTGTACCAATTGACCAGACCCGAGGCGGCCGAGCACTTCAACGGCCGTCGGGATTTCTAGGATCCGCGAACGGCTTCGGTCTTCGGAGGGACTGGGCCGTCGAAGAGCGGAGGGTGGATCGGGCAGGGTGTCCACTTCACCGTCAAGAGCTGGGCCGTCTCGGGGTCGATCGTGACGGTGAGATCCAGCTCGCCCCGCTCCGCGGTCACTCGGAACGTCGCGCCGGTCGTGTCGCTGGCGATGGCGCGCCCCAACCGACACGGACCGAACAGGGTCCGCACCAGCAGCAGGTCGCCCGCGGTCGCGCTCTCGTCGGCGGACGCGACGAGCCGTTCGACAGCCTCACGGATGCGAGGGTCCGGTTCAGGAACGGACGTGAGCTCGAGGTGTTGCACCTTCGGCGAGGGTTGTGGATCCAGGGTGATCTCGACGTGAACATGCCCGCGCTCGCCTTCCAGCCACCAGGCCAGGTGGAACGGCGAATCAGAGGTCGGCGGCTCGTCGGAGGCGTGGAGTGTCCCATGCGTCTCGCGCAAGTGATCGATCCCGGCTCGACGCCGGTCTATCGGTTCGTCCATGTCCACGTTCATCGAGAACGTTGCCGCCGCCAGCTCGTCGTCCCAGGAAGCGAGCAGGCGTTCGATCGCACTCCTTGCCGCCTCCATGGGTTGCCCAGGCCTGAGACGGTGGACGGGCGCGACGTGACCGCGGACGAGCGCCCGCAGCATCTGCTCTCCGACAACGGCTGCGGGGAAGTAGGTTCGATTCCCCAACACGACGACGCCGACGCTTGAGGCCGGATGCCATCGCATGTGTGACCCGAACCCTGGATAGCCGCCGCTGTGAGAAACCACCTTCCCGAGCTCGAGGTCGGTCTGCACGAACAACCCGAAGCCATACCCCGACACGACCGCGATCGGGAGGGCTTCGATCGACGTCCACCGGAGCTCCGGCTCGATCGTTCGTTGAGCCTGCTGCATCTCCAAGCGAGAGGCCAGGGAGAGTGGATGGTCGATGTCTGGTT
>JBOGVK010000093.1:0-15852 GCA_050692375.1 Actinomycetota bacterium | reverse complement strand
TCCGTCCCTCGATCCTGACCGCCGTGACCACGAGCCTCGCAAGCGACATCGCCCGCCTCCCTCAGATGAGGTCGGTACGATGCCGCGAGACAGGGCGGAACTGTGTCGTGAAACCAGACACTGCCGAGGGCACCGTTCGTCTGTTTGGTTCCGCCTGATGCGTGACATATCGGCTCCTCCTGATCCGCGACACACTCCCGAGCATGTTGGTGGAGCTGAGTGTCGTGGAGCAGAGGTATCAGGCGGTGCTCGCGTTGATCCGCGATGGTGTTCCGGTGGTCGAGGTGGCGAGCCGCTTCGGGTCGCACGCCAGGCGATCCAGCGTTGGTTGCGAGTGGTACGAGGACCAGGGACTCCCGGGTCTGGTCGATCGATCGCATCGGCCGCCCAGGCGTTCGCATCAGATGTCGCCCGAGATCGAGGTCTGGGTCCTCGAAGCACGACGGCGCAACCCCGAGTGGGACCACGCCGGCTCGTGCATGAGGCGACGAGACCCGGCCTTCGTCCGGTCCCATCGCGCTCGGGCATATATCGAGCCCTCAGACGAGCCGAGCTGATCGATCCTTCAGCCAGGCGCCGCAGGGACCGGCGGTTCCGTCGCTGGGAGCGCGGCGGGGCGATGGTGCTCTGGCAGATGGATGTGAGGGGGGTGCTCCAGGCGGAGTAAGGCGGGGACCAACTCCGGACAGCAAGGAGAAACGTGGGCCCATGGCATCCCAGGACCGATGATGTCTGACAGCCTTTCGATTCGTGGCTTCGAGGTCGGCCGCCGCTTGAGTGGGATCGCTCGCTACCAAGTCCTTCGCCGCGATCAGGTCGTTCCTTACGAAGAAGAGGAGAGTGAAGGCTCCTCGGGCGTCTCATCCGCTATGAGTCACCCTTCGATCGCGATCGATCCTCACATCGCGACGGACGCGAGGAGTCCCCTTCCCTCGGTGGAGCGCCTCGGCAGATCTCACGCCAGGATCTCGATACTGTCGTGAATAGCGTTGGCGCAGCTTATGACAGCGGTCACGAAGAGGAACGTCCGGCCGATCCACGTGGCAACCGGCGAGCGCCACGCGGCGATCGTGATCGGTGCCGAGCGCCTGATGACCAGGACGAGCATCGCGAACACTAGGACGAAGATGCCGACGATGTTCGCGAGCACCAGTGGCGAGAGCCCGGCGATCCACGCCCACGGCCGACGCCGCATGACCGAGTCCTGGCGCAACATCCGCTCGGTGAGCCACGGCATCATCGCACCGTAGGCGACGCGATCGCGATGAACATCGCGACGGCGAGCGGCAGCGGCGAGAGCGCCCCGAAGTCGAACCCGCCCGGCGATATCAGGCCTGCGCTACCGACGAGACCGACGTACACCGTCATCACGACCACGCGCCAACGATCCGGGATCCAGCCGCGGACGATCAGGTAGAACAATCCACCGAGGATCCCGAGGCCGGCCGTCACGCCGAGGAGGAACAGCGTTTCGGAGGAGAACACACCGATGGTGAACCCATCGTCAGTCTTCACGCCGCGCAAGGCGGGATCCGACGTCAACCTGAGCACGAACATCGCGATGCGACCACCGACTCCGCCGATCATCAAGCCGGCGACGAATCCACTCGATACGCCCGCGGCGAGCGTTGCCCCGGGTGAGGAGAGATCCTGCCACGTGAGCTGCTTCATCGCGGAACCATCGCGCATATCGCCTCCCAAGGCCGAGCTCGTGATCATCTGTGAAGTTCCTGGGCCTACCGTTCAGGCGCGTCGGTCAAGGGGATCGTTGCGGTGACGGTCGTACCGACTCCCAATTCCGAGCGTACGTCCAGCGAGCCGCCGAGCGATTCCACACGCTCGGCCATGCTGCGCATCCCTACACCCCGCCGAACGGCTGAAAGCTCGAAACCCTCGCCGTCATCCACCACGCTGAACACGAGCGCACCCACCTGCGGACGAAGAGTGACCGCGATCGACGATGCCTTGGCGTGCTTCGCCGCGTTCTGCATCGCCTCGGTGCAGCAGAAGTATGTGGCGATCTCGACGGACTTCGGGAGACGGCCGATGCCGGCTGCGTCTAGCGTGACCGGCAGGGGCGCCGACCTCGCCTTCGCGGCGAGCGCCGCAGGAAGCCCTTCGTCAGCCAGGATCGGTGGATATGCGCCGCGGGTCATATCGCGAAGGCTCGCAAGCGCCGCCTGCGCATCGGCGCAGACCTGGTCGATGAGCCCGATCGCCTTGTCAGGGTCTCGCTTCACCAATACGCGCGCCAGGCCCGCCTTGACGCCGATCGCGACCAGCTGCTGCTGAGCGCCGTCGTGGAGGTTGCGCTCGATCCGGCGGCGCTCAGCATCAGCGGCATCCACCAGCGATCTGCGGGTGTGGAGGTTCGCGATCTCCAGGTGTTGTCTTCGCCGTGCAAGCACCAGGGACGACACGACGGTCACCGCGAAGAAGCACAGCTGACCCCAGCCGCGGAAGATGGTCGTTGCCGGCGCTCGCAAGCTAACCATCACCGCGAGCGTCAACCACGCCCCGGACACCAACACGGTGGCTCGCAGCAACGGCATGAACGTCGTGAGCATCAAGCTTGACGAGCACAGTGCGAGTGCTGGCAACACCCAGGCCACCGCGGCGATCCCCATGTGCGGCAGGGCGATCGCCACCAGCCCCACCAGCACCGCGGCGGCGAGCAGCGCAGCGATGGATCGCAGCAAGAGCACGCGAAACCCGGAAAGGGGCGTCGCCTGCGTCATCTGATACATCGGGTCGGCCCACGGTCCGTATGCGGCGGCGACGCCGGCAACCGGCAACACCGGGGCGAGGATCAACACGATGGACCGCAGGTGAGGGTCGGCGTCAGCTCCCCATGCAGCGAATGACGTAACGCCGAGCACCGCGAGCAGCCACGATGCTCGAAGCGAAGGCGTTGCCGCGACGATCCTCGTTGTGTCGTCGCGGATGCCGAGCCGCGTCAGTGCTCGATCAAGCGTCGAGGCGCGTCGATCGAGCGTGGCCGCGCCCACGTCCGTTGCCATCAACGCCGCTGGAAGCGCTCCAGATGCGCCATCACCAGCACGAAGCACGAGATCAGGGCGACCACCGACCAATACGAGAAGACGTCGCCGATCGGCGGCTTTGCGGGGTCGACCGACGGCGGGTGTCCGATCGCAACCGGCAACACGAGGAGGACGAAGACCACGGCCGCGGTCGATGCCAAACCGCTCTTGCCCGAGCCGACCAGCGGCACCGCGACCGCCGCAGCGGCGAGCGCCAGAGCGATCCCAGCCCCGAAGGCACCGATCATGGCGAGGGTGGGTCCCGTCAGCGGTCCGATCCACGTGTACGCGAACCAGACGGCGATGATCGGTGGCACTGCGATCCCGGCCCGCACGGCTCGTCGAAACGACAGCGAGGTCGCCGACGCATCCGTCGTCTCCGCGACGAGATCTTCGAACAGAAAGCACAACCACACGCACAACAGAGTAGTGGCGATCGGCAGCGCGATGGCAGCTGGGCTGCCTCCTTTGCGCCCGCCGGTCCACACGACCAGGGCTCCGGTCGCGGCGATAACCACGAACGAGGCCCATCGGATCGTGCGCGCGCTCGGTCGGACGAGGAGGCGGGTCTGCGCGTGCCGAACGGTGAACGAGTAGCCCATCACAACCCGCCGGGAGGAAGCTGCTGGGACGCGGCGACGACACCAACGGCGAACGCGATCGCCGCGATCAGGAACCTAGGCGCCGTTCGTCGATCGCGCGCGAGTGCGAGGGCGACCCATGTCGTGATCGCCGCTACGAGGTAGACCATGTGCCTCGGCCTGTCGACATCTGTCGACGTCGGGAGTACCCACGGCACCGCCCAGACGACCCCCGTCATGATGTGCGCGGCGATCACGACCGGACCACCCAGGAGGCTCGGCACCCATCGACCGATCGCGATCCCGATCGCACCCAGGGCAGCAACGGTCAGCGGGATCTGCACGGCGAGGAACAGGTCGATGTGCGGGCCGATGTCCTCGTTCGAACGGAACGCCCACCATGCGCACGCCGTCAGCACGATCGATATCGCGACGGGCCCGAGCAGCAGCCCCGCGAAGACGCCGCACGTGCGCGTTTCCGGCGAGGCTGGCAGGGCGCCGAACAGCTCCTGCGTCTGATCGCGCCGCGGTCGCATCGCCGCGATGTTCGTCGTCAACACCGTGCCCACGAGCACCCCGACCAGGATCCCGCCGAGCACCCACGCGACGTTCTCGACGAGATCCACATGGCTCCCCCCGGAGCCGAAGGCGCCGCGCATGATGAAGAGCGCGAACGCCGTCCCGATGAGGAAGGAAGGATGCAGCAACATCCGTCGCGCTTCGATGCGCCCGAGCGCCCAAACTCCGGCCACCGACGGGCGAGTGGACGTCTGTGGGATGCCGGAGGCACGTGCGTCTTCGAACACGGCTCGCAACGAGGTCGCCATCACGCCACTTCCTCTTCGGTGAAGGCCCGCTGCCCGACGAGCAGCAGGTAGCCGTCCTCCAGGGTCGGCGCCACGAGATCTGCGCCGGATGGGGCGTCGCCGATGTTGCGGTGTGCCCCGTCGGGATTGCGCCACGACAGTCGAGCTGACGGGGAGCGTTCAGGGGCCAGCCACACACGCCTTGCCGCGACATCGGTCAGCTCCTTCGGCGTCCCCTCGAACAGCGCCGAGCCGTCGAGCATGACCACGACCCGAGGGCACAGCGCGGCAACGTCTTCCGTCTGGTGGGTGGATAGCAGCACTGTGCGATCGCCCGCGCGCTCCGACACGATCTCGCGGAAACGGAGACGCTGTTCGGGATCTAGTCCGGCGGTCGGTTCGTCGAGGACCAGCATGTCGGGGTCGCCCAGCAACGCCTGAGCGAGCGCTACGCGCCGGCGCATCCCCCCAGACAGCGACTTGATCTTGCGATCCATCACGCCATCAACTCCGACGAGCGTCAGGACGCGGCGCACCTCGTCGTGGCGCGTGCGCCGGTCCGTCATCTCCTTCAAGATCGCGATGTAGTCCACGAACTCGAACGCGGTGAAGCTGCGATGGAACCCCGGCTCCTGGGGCATGTAGCCCAAACGCCGGCGGATCGCGAGGCGCTCGTCGGACAGGGACGGGTCCCAGCCCAAGAGCCGGATCTGACCAGTATCGGGCGCGAGCACGGTGGCTGCCATCCTGAGCAAGGTGGTCTTGCCGGCGCCGTTGGGCCCGAGCAGACCGGTGATGCCGGCCGGCGCGTCGAAGCTCAGTCCGGCGAGGGCGGTGGTACGCCCGAATCGCTTGTGGACATCGATGATCTCAACCGCGGGCGCGCTCATGAGGGGATCCTTCCTTCGTAGGCGGAGCGTCGTTGGGCAAGCACGAGTACCGATGTGACGATCGCCAGTGTCGATACGAGCTGACCGACGACGTGGAAGGCCGCGAGGGGATCGGTGGTCGCGACCGATGACGCCGCCGCGACCACCAGCCACGTCAGCGCCACCGTGCAAGCCGCCACGATCGGCTGCAGCCACGTGGCGACCGCGAGCGTGGTAAGCGTAAGGCCGAGGGCGGGCACCAACCACAGCGTCACCGTCCAGTCCAGGTCTGGCAGGGCCAATGCGGCGATCCCGGCGATCAGGATCGAGGCGCCGAGCACCGCCGTCGCTCGGACGAACAGCAATCGGTCGCCGCGCATCGGCGATGCGATCCCTATCTCGTATGCGGGATCCACACCCGGTCCGAAGGCCGCCGCGACGCCAGCGACGGGTGCGAGAGCCGCGAGCACGAGGAACAGGAACAGCGTGGCGCCCCCCGCGCCCGTGCCGGCGGTGTGTTGGGCCGCGAAGGCAGCCGATCCGAGGGCGAACGCCTCGGCCAGGAACCACGACAGGCGAAGCGACGATGTGGCCGCCAGCAACCGTGCCACGTGCTCGTGGACGCCGAGCTGCAGCAAGGCCAGTTCGATGATGCCCGGTTGCGGCGCGTCCAGGGCATCCTCGATCGTGTTCCACATCGTATCGAGCTGCGAACGCGGCACCCTCGCCGCGATCGCGCCCCGACAGTGCGTGCAGGCCAGCAGATGGGCCTCGAGCGAAGACGCCCGGACGTCGTCGAGATGCCCCGTCGAATACAGCTCGAGTGCCTCGGGATCGGCGTGCCAGGTGGTACTCATGCCAAGGCCTCCCGCAACTCGCGACGCGCGCGCGCGGCGCGCGTCTTCACCGTGCCCCTAGGTATGCCGAGCAACGTCGCCGCCTCTCGCGTCGTCAGTCCATCCAAGACGGTGGCCTGCACCACGGGCCCGAAGCTCCGGCGATAACCGCCCGAGTGCGGCTCCAAGGTCGCCGTGCTCTACGGATATCAAGACCTCGTCTTCGGCCGAGACCATCGTGTCGTCGGCGTACATGCGGGGGATCGGAGCCGGCCGCTGGCGAAGCCGCGAGATCAGTCGGCGTATCCCGATGCCCCAGATCCAGGCCGGCACTTCGCCGCTCGCCCGATATCGGGCCGCACCTCGCCACACGGCCACAAACGTGTCCTGCACGACTTCCTCCACGATGCCGGGGTCTGCACATCGACGCGAGAGCCGTAGCACGAGCCAAGGCGCGTGGCGGTGGTATAGCACCGCGAGCGCTTCGCGGTCGCCGGTCGCCACGGCTGCCAGGAGCGTGTCGTCACCCTCTGCGCGGACCGTCATCACCCCTCAGTCGCGTTCCGGGCCTAGATCGGTTCACGGCCCCATCCCGAACATGGATGGTTCGAGCCAACCGTCGGCCGGGCCGCGCATTCCCCACTCGGACGTGCATAACCGGTGACCTACATCGGTGTGCACGACTGATTTCAGGCTATTCGATGACTGCCGCCTCGTAGGGGCCGAATCGAAGGGTGCAGTACAGACTTCTTGAGCAGTGCTTTCAGCTGTCACCGGACTGAGTTGCTCCACTTTTGGCGTGACATGGAGTTACGCAGAAACGGGAATCACTCAGGAACTGGAGGCCCGGTAGTACTAGTCGAGTGATGATCTGATTGTCGAAGAAGAGGCTCCTTCCGAGCGAGTTGACACCTCTGCCAAGTGGGAGTCGTATACGTAAGCTAGGGTGTCTGAGACCTGACCTGTCCGGTGCTGAACAGGGCATCGACATCGGGCAGCCCCTCGAAGCGCGAGAACGTGCCCTGGTTAACGATCTCCTGGGCGGCCTGAAGGAATCCAGCCCAAGCGGTGCGGGCGAGCGTGCCACCGACGCTGATCCTCCGGACGCCAAGCGAGGCGGCGATCGGGACCGTCATGAATGGAGCGTTGATCAGCAGGTTCACCGGCTTGGGGGACACCGCGGCGACGATCGCCGACACTTGCTCGGCCGTGGCGATCCGCGGCGCGTAGAGACAGTCGGCGCCGGCTTCTGCGTACGCCTGCAGCCGTTTGATCGTCTCGTCGATGTCGGGGCGTCCGACCACGAAGCCCTCTGATCGCGCCGTGAGAAGGACGCCGGTGCCGCTTTCGTCGATCGCGCGCCGCGCCGCTCGAACACGCTCCACGGCCCGATCGAAGCGATGGAGCGGTTCAGTGGGATCGCGCGTCGAGTCCTCGATTGAGAGTCCCGCGATCCCGGTGGCGGCAGCGCTCTTCACATTAGCGGCGACTTGCTCCGGGTCGTCGGCGAAGCCGCCTTCGAAGTCGGCGTTCACCGGGATGTCGACGGCAGCGGCGACAACCCGAAGATGTTCCAGGGTCTGATCAAGCGGCGCCTGATTGTCGGCTCGGCCCAGCGTCCACGCGTACCCCGCACTCGTCGTCGCCAACGCCTGGAAGCCCAACTCTTCAACGGCACGTGCAGTGCCCGGGTCCCACGGGTTCGGCATGACGAAACAGCCGGCGGCGTGCAGCTGGCGAAAGGCCTCGACGCGATCGCTCTGCAAACTCATGCCTCACCTCTCCCGAACGACATCCCCAAGAGTCTCGAGGCAGCGTCCTGCTTTGCGTTCGTGGATCTCTGGATCGGGATTGTACGAGTACGCACGACTCCGCGAGGACCGACGCAACGTTCCTCCCGTCGCCTGCGCAGATCCTCGTCAACCGCCACGGCGCGGCACGCTAGCCAGGAGGTCGGGACCCGTCAAGCGGGGATCGACGCGCCAGGGTCAGTCGTCGACTCCGAACCGCCGTCGCTCTTCGACCGATCCGTCGCGGCCGGTCACGATGACATCCGCGGGCGTCTCCAGCTGCGCGAGTGACGAAGCTCGGTCGATCGCAGCGCTCCGGTCGCCCGCAACCCTGATCTCCTCGCCGTCGAGCCGGACGATCCATCGTTTGCCGACACGGACGACCCAGATCTCACGCACCGCTGACCCACCCCGTTCCATCCCGACCCGCGAGCCACCATGGCTCATTGATTCGGGTCGGCAGTACACGACCCGACCTGGATCCTCAGATGTCGGTATCTAGGGGTGCCCGCGTCGGCGAGGAGGAGCCACGAACGCTCCTCGTCGTGGCCGAGGACGCCGGCGACGCGGTCGGGCCAGCAGGCGAGATTCCGGCGGTCGATCGCGGCTCGAACGCCTGGACCGGCGCGCACGCCTTGAACCAGGCGACCCCTTGGTCGATCGGCACCCGCATCACCGTCGCCCACGGTCGCTGGTGCGCCGTCTCGATCGCGCCAACGGGTTCGAAGTGGGCGCGGATCCAATCCTCCGTGTCGCGATCCAAGGACCCAGTATCCGGTGCGGTCGGTGACGCTCAACCGCAGGCAGCAGGTCGGCAACCGTAGATCCGCCGCCGCTGCCTTGTCGGATCCTGCAGTTGGGTCTACGGTTCGATGCGGATAGCCCAACCGAGAGAGCAGATGCGGCTCGATACTGTAGATAGGCAGCTCATCGCCTGCTTGAAGCTCGATGGCCGCATGAGTTACGCGGAGATGGCCGCGCGGCTCAAGGTCAGCGAGGGGACGGCGAGGAACCGCCTCGCGAGATTGCTCGAGACCGGGGCCTTGCGCGTGTTCCCGGTCGTCGAGCCGGAGCCGATCGGCTACCGGCTGAACGCGTGGTTCGGCATCCATTGTGCGCCGGGATCGCTGAAGCATGTCGGCGAGGCGTTGCGCACGCTCCACCCGGTTCGGTACGTCGGATTGTGCTCCGGGGCATTCGACATCATCTGCGAGGCCGTCTTCCTCAGCGAGAAGGAGCTGCTGACCTTCCTCTCGGACGAGGTGTCGGCGATCGAGGGCGTCGTCGATGTCCGGACCTCAACCGTCCTCGACACCTGCAAGCTCGGCTACGAATGGGAGCTGAGGGAGGAAGACGTCGCGCCGGTGAAGCGACGCGCGGTATCGAGGCGCACCCGCCTCCGGTCCGTGAGCGGGAAGGCGGGGTCCGTCGATGGACCGGACAGCGGGTAGCGCCGAAGCGCTCGGCGACGCGGAGCTGGCCGGCCGCGTGGGCCGCCTGCAGCAGCTGATGGATGAGCACGGCTTCGCCGCACTGATCTGTTATGGCGCTCACCGGGACTGGGTCCCGGCTGACCTCTGGTACCTGGCTCGATGGTCGTGCATCGACGAAGAGATGTCCTATGTGGTGGTCTTCACGTCTGGCCCCACGATCCTGGTGACGGATGCGGAATGGGATCTCGATAGGGCGAGGGAGGAAGCCTACGCGGGCGACGTGCTCTTCGATCGCGAGCCCGGGCCGCTGCTGGCTCAGACGGTCCGTAGCCGGGTCGAGGGCGGAGGACGGATCGGCATCAGCGGCCTCCCGTTCTTCCCCGCGCCCGTGTACCTCGCACTCGCCTCGCAACTCCCGGGCTTCGAGCTCACGGACGCCACGTGGTTGACCTCGCTCCAGCGCACGATCAAGTCGGCGGCGGAGCTCTCGTTGATGCGGGAAGCCGCGCGCGTGTCCGACCTGGGCATGGCGGCCGGGCTGGCCGCCGCCCGGGAGGGCGCGACCGAGATGCGCGTTGCCGCATCAGCCGAGAACGCCATGCGGACCGAGGGAGCAGAGATCTCATTCACGACCGTGGCGGGCAGCGGAGAGCGAACGGCCCTCACGACGTTCCTCCCGAGCGACCGGGTGATCGGACGCGGTGATCTCGTCGTGCTCGACTGCGGCGCGAGGGTTTCGGGGTACCACGGTGACATGTGCCGGTCGATCGTCGTCGGTCCCCCGAGCACGAAGCAGCGCAGGCTCCTCGAGGCTGCGAGGGATGCCGTGTTGGCCGCCACCGAGGCCGCCGGCCCGGGGGTCAAGATCGCAGAGGTGCACGCCGCCGCCCGGACCGCTGTCGAGGTGGCGGGACTGGGAGAGCACTTCTGGGGGTACTACATGCCGCACGGGATCGGAGCCGGGCAACATGAGATGCCCCTCGGATTGGACGATGCGGATCTGGTGATGCAGGAAGGCATGGTCGTGTGTGTCGAGCCGGGGGTCGCCGTTCCGAGCGTGGGAGGGGTGGTCCTCGAGCAGATGATCGCGATCACACCCGAAGGTGCCGAAACGCTGAACGGGTTGCCGCTGGAGCTCTGGGACTAGAGCGGTCTGGACTCGAAGGAGGGGATGAACGTGGAGCGACCCGGTGATCGGCCTTGGGGACCGTCACGATTCACAAGGCGGCAAGTGCTCCGTGGCGCGGGCCTGGGACTCGCCGGCCTGTCGTTCGCGGGTCTCCTCGAGGCGTGTAGCACACCAGCCGCTGTCAGCACCGGTGCATCCCCGACCTTCGACTGGGCGGCGCAGGAGAAGGCCGGGCAGATGGTGTTCGCGAATTGGCCGTACTACATCGACAAGAAGAAGGTCAACGGTCAGGTCACGCACCCATCCCTCGATGCGTTCACCCAGGCAACGGGGATCCAGGTCGAGTACCTCGAATTGATCGAGGACTACGCATCGTTCTTCGGCAAGATCGAGCCCCAGCTGCGCGCGGGACGTTCGACGGGATACGACACGATCGTGATGGGATACCCGCGGTGGCTGCCGACCATGATCGCCCTCGACTACGTGATCCCGCTCGATGACGCGCTCCTGCCGAACTTCCTCAAATACGCGGCGGACGCGTACAAGGATCCGTCGTTCGACACCGGAGCCCGACATGGTGTGGCCTACGCTTCCGGCGCAACCGGGATCGGCTACAACCCGGAGCTCACCGGTCGCGAGATCACCAGCGTGATGGACCTCTTCGACCCGGCGTTCAAGGGCAAGGTCGGGATGTTCAACGATACGGAAGACCTGCCGAACCTGACGCTCCTGGGCATGGGCGTCGAGCCCTCGCAGTCGACCTCGGATGATTGGAACAAGGCTGCGGACCTCTTGAAGCAACAACGGGACACCGGCGTCGTCCGGAAGTACTACGGCCAGGGGTACATCAGCGACCTCGAGGCTGGGAACCTCGCGCTCACGATGGCGTGGTCGCCCGACATCCATCAAGCGAACCTGTCGGGATACGACCATCTCAAGTTCGTCGTGCCGGAGGAGGGAGGGCTGCTCTGGACCGACTACCTGTGCATCCCGAAGGGCGCCGAGCACCCGCTCGACGCGATCATGTGGATGGATTTCGTCTACAAGCCCGAGACGGCAGCACTCCTCACGAGTTGGCTCGGTGCGATCTCACCCGTGCCTGCCGCGCAGGACGTGCTTCGCAAGACCGGGTTCGTCTCGGAATCGGAGAGTCCGCTCGTGTTCCCGACCCCCGAGACCTACCAGCAGCTCCATCCCTACCGCACGCTGACACCCGAAGAGCAGCAGACGTGGGACAACGTGTTCCTCCCGGTCGTCGAGGGCGGTTGAGGCGCCGACCCGTCCTCCGGAACAAGCCGAGATGACGCTTGTCGACCCGCTTCCGCATCCGCCAAGAACGAGACCTCACGCTCGCAGACTCGCCCCTTATCTCCTCCTGACGCCCGGCGGGCTCTGGTTGGGCATCTTCATCGTGGTCCCGATGATCGTGCTGATCTACGTGTCGCTGGAGAGCGGCGGTCTCCTCTTCGGTGGGTTCCGGTTCACCTGGGCGTTCTCCAACTACCGGGACGCGATCTCCGGCAACCTTCGCTACTTCGAACGATCACTCGTCTATGCCACCTTCGTGACGATCGGATGTCTGGCACTCGCGTATCCGATGATGTATTGGATCGCGTTCTACGGAGGCCGGCGGAAGTCGGGGCTCCTGCTGCTGATCCTGCTCCCCTTCTTCGTCTCGTTCGTCATCCGCACGGTTCAATGGAGCTTCATCCTGGCCGACAACGGCATCATCCTGGCGCCCCTGAAGCATGCCGGTCTGTTACCCCAGGACTTCCACGTGCTCGCCACGCCGTTCGCGGTCGTCGCGGGGATGACCTACAACTTCCTCCCGTTCACCGCGCTCCCCCTGTACGTGGCGCTCGAACGGATCGACGAACACCTGGTGGAGGCGGCCAAGGATCTCTACTCCAGTAGATGGCAGTCGTTCCGGCACGTGGTCTTCCCGCTGTCGCTCCCGGGGGTCTTCGCGGCCTTCCTCCTCACGTTCGTGCCCGCCACCGGCGACTACGTGAACGCGTCGATCCTCGGCGGCACCGGGACGACGATGATCGGGAACATCATCCAGGACCGGTTCTTGATCCAGAACGCTTACAACCAGGCCGCGGCGCTCGCCGCCGTCCTGATGCTGGGGATGCTCATCCTCGTGATCGTCTACGCGCGAGCCCTGGGGACCGAGGACGTCGTTCGATCGGCCGCGGGATAGGACGGATGTCGGCGCGCGCCCAAGAAGCCGCAGCGATCGATCGGCGCGGACGTCGTCGGCGCGTGAGCAGCCTGATCCTTCCGGCGTACACGGCCGTCATGATCCTGTACCTCACGAGCCCGGTCATCGTCATGATCCTCTACGGGTTCAATAACATCCCGGGGGATCGACAGACGCCGCGGTTCTTCGGATTCACGCTGAACTGGTATCGCCAGATCTTCGCCGTCCCCGGTCTCACGGATGCGCTGCGCAATTCGCTGATCATCGCGGTGACCGCAGCCGTGATCGCGACCATCCTTGGGACGTTCTTGGGGCTCGCCCTGGGTCGGTACGTGTTCCGGGGGAAGGCGGCGATGAACTTCGTGATCTTCCTCGCGATCGCAGTCCCCGAGATCGTCCTCGGCTCGTCGCTTCTGGTGTTGTTCGTGCAGTGGCGCGTGCAGCTGGGACTCCCATCGATCCTCCTCTCGCACGTCGCCTTCGGCACCCCGTTCGTCGCCGTGACCGTGCAGGCCCGCGTCGCGGGGATGGACCGGTCGCTCGAGGATGCCGCGTATGACCTCTACGCACGCCCTGTTGCCGCGTTCCGTCACGTGACCCTGCCGCAGATCCTCCCCGGCGTCTTCGCCGGGTTCCTCCTCGCGCTGGTGCTGTCACTGGATGACTTCGTCATCACGCAGTTCGTCTCAGGACCGACGCAGACGTTCCCCATCTGGGTCTTCGGGGCCACACGCGTCGGCCTCCCACCGCAGGTCAACGTCATGGGCACGCTGCTCTTCGCGATCGGACTTGCGGTTGCGCTTGGGAACCTGGTCTCGAGGCGCCGCAAGCTCGGCGGCGGCGCGACGTGAACGCGCACTTCAGCTACGCGCTCACCTCATGGGAAACCAGCGTGTCGATGATCTCGAGGAACCGCTTCAGATCGATCGGTTTCGTCAGGTAGTCATCAGCTCCGGCCCCGAGGAGGCGTTTGACCTGCCCAGGCGTCGCGTCCGCCGAGATCATGACGATGGGTATCCGCTGGGTATCGGGGAGCTCTCGGAGCGTCCGGAGCGCCTCCGCCCCTGAGATATCGGGCAGATGGAGGTCCAACAGGATGAGGTCGGGATGATGCCTCTGTGCAAGTTCGATCCCGAGACGACCTTGCAAGGCCGTGATCAGGCTGATGTCCGGCCTTGTGGACAAGATCCGTTCGATGAGCGTGAGGTTGGAGAGGTTGTCCTCCACATAGAGGATCGTGCGGGCCTCGACACCTGACTGGGATCCGGGGTGCCTCGCCCGCTCCCGTTCGTAGCGGTCCACCGGGGTTTCCGCAAGCGCGAGCTCGATCGTGAAGACGGAGCCGGATCCAACCTCGGTCTCGACCTGGAGCGTGCCACCCATCGCCTCAACCAAACCCCTGCTGAGCGCCAGGCCTAGGCCGGTGCCCTGCACCCCTGTCACTTCGGCGCCGAGCCGATCGAACGGGGAGAAGAGTCGTTCCGTCATCTCTGGAGCGATCCCGGGGCCGGTATCTGACACCTGGATCCGCAGCCTGCCGAGCGGCGCCTTCTCCCAAGCGATCCTCACCGCTCCTCCCTCGCGGTTGTACTTCACGCCGTTGGAAAGCAGATTCAGAAGAACCTGCTTCAACCGTTGATGATCGGCAAGCACGTGAAGACCATTCGCGTCCTCCGCGCTGAGCCCCACCCCTCGTTCTGAGGCGAGCGGTTGCACGAGCGCGATCGCTTCGCTGATCGCCTGCGTGACTCCAACCGGCTCGGTCGATATCGCGAGGTTGCCCGTCGAGATCCTCGAGATGTCGAGCACCTCGTCGATCAAGGCGAGCAGATGGCGCCCGCCCCGGAGGATCTGTTCCACGCTTTCGGTCTGTTCGGCCGTCAGCGGATCCATCTGGAGTACCTGGGCGAACCCGAGCACGGCGTTCAGGGGCGTGCGCAGCTCGTGGCTCATCCGCGACAGGAACTCGTCCTTGGCTCGGTTCGCTCGCTCGGCTTCGTCCTTCGCCTCGCGGATCTCGCGATCCGCCTCCCTTCGCTCGGTGATGTCTTCAGAGATACCGAGCAGGAAGCGAGGAAGTCCACTTTCGTCCAGGATCGGGAGCTTCTTCGTGTGGAGGATCCGTATGCCGTTCTCCGTTTCGACGGGTTCCTCCGGGATGTCGATGAGCGTCCGCCCATCGAGCACCTCGCGATCCTTCAACGTGAAGAAGTCGGCCTCGTCCTGCGGGAAGAAGTCGTAGTCGTTCTTGCCGATCAGGTCTTCTCGGCTGTGACCGAGCAGTTCCTCGCCCGCTCGATTGAATCTCACGAAGCGAAGGTCATCGGAGGACTTGACGAAGACCATGTTCGGGATGTTCTCGATCACCGAGTCGAGGAACGATCGGGCGTCGGCCAGCTCCTCATTGGCGTCCCGGAGATCGCGCGTACGCTCCGCCACCATCGCCAAGGCGAACGCTCGCCTGCGAGCCAGCGTCTCGGCGACCGCACTCGCGAGGATCGCCGTGATCAACCCTCCGAGGAGGAGGAACAGGGGCGTGTTGCGGCTGAGAGAGCCCACGAGGGGTTCGCGTGAACTCACCACGAGGAGCCATCGGTCGGCTCCCACCGGGAAGGGAACACGCTCGACGGGACCCGGAAGCGGCGTATGCGCTTCGGTCGAGAACACGAGGCTATCCGGATCCACCCGACTCGACGCATACAGCGTCACCCGGAGCTCGTGGAAGGGCGAACCCGGCGGGGACGAGACCGGTGTCTTTGGGTCGATCACCGACTCCTGAAAGGCGACGCGATTGCCCAGTCCGACAGGAAGGGCCAGGACCAAGCGCGTGACCTCCCCGTCCGTGATGAGCGCTGAGACGAGCTTCCCAGTGGTGACGGCGCGGGCGGCCAACGCCCCCCGTTGGACATCGAGGACCTCGCCCACGGCGGGACCATCCCCGATCGCGGCGATGACTGTGAAGCCGTCTATCCCCTCCACCGCCACGCCGATCGTCGCGGTGCCCGGTGCGAGGGGGGTCGCGGCCTCTTCGAACAGCTGCACAGCGCTGGGCCTGGACGACGATCCCACGTTGCCCAGGACCCGCATCGAGGACTCGATCCCACTGAACGAATTGGTCAGCAGCGCCGAAACCTCCCCCGCCTTGTCGCGGAGCAGTCGTCGTT
>JBOGVK010000092.1:0-2992 GCA_050692375.1 Actinomycetota bacterium | reverse complement strand
GGACGGCATCGGGCCGGAGGTCGCCGCGGCGACCCGGCTGGTGCTCGACGCAGCCCAGAGCGATATCGAGTGGGTCGACGCCGTCGCCGGCGCAGGCGCGCTCGAGTCGCAGGGCGCACTCCTCCCGTCGGGGACGCTCGACGCGATCCGCGACTGCCGCGTGGCGCTCAAGGGCCCGATCACCACGCCGGTCGGGACCGGGTTCCGCAGCGTGAACGTCGCGCTGCGACAGGAGCTCGATCTCTTCGCTGCCGTCCGCCCCGCTCGGGCGCTCCCGGGCGTCCCGATCCACCATCCCGAGACGAACCTGGTCGTCGTCCGCGAGAACACCGAGGACCTCTATCAGGGCATCGAGTTCGAGCGCGGTTCGCCCGGTGCCGCCGCACTCCGACAGGAGCTGAAGACGCTCGCCGGGTTCGAGGTGCGCGAGGACGCGGGCATCACCCTGAAGCCGATCTCGGTCGCCGGGACCCGTCGGATCGTCCGCTTCGCGTTCGAGTACGCGCGCGCGAACGGACGCAGCAAGGTCACGCTCGGGCACAAGGCGAACGTGATGCGCTACTCCGACGGGTTGTTCCTCAGGACCTTCACGGAGATCGCGGCCGATCCGATCATCCGAGGCGACGTCGAGGTCGAGCAGATCCAGATCGACCATCTCTCGATGCGTCTGGCGTGGGAGCCCGAGGCGTTCGACGTGCTGCTGCTACCGAACCTCTACGGCGACATCCTTTCGGACCTCTGCGCCGGCCTGGTCGGTGGGCTCGGTCTGGTCCCCGGCGCCAACATCGGATGGGAGTACGCAGTGTTCGAGCCGGTGCACGGCAGCGCTCCCGACATCGCCGGCAAGGGCCGCGCCAACCCGATCGCGATGATCCTGTCGGGCGCGATGATGCTTCGCCACCTGAGGGAGTCCGAGGCCGCCGAACGGGTGGAACGAGCCGTCGATGAGGTGCTAGGAGCGGGCGTCGTCCGCACCCCCGACCTCGGGGGCACTTCCTCCACGAGTGAGGTTGCGGAGACGATCGCGCACGGGCTCAGCGCCTGACGTTCAGTGCGGGTCGTGGAGGTGCTCATCCGGACCTCGACCGAGGTCCTCGGGAAGACGTCAACAGCCGGGTTGGCCGTGATGCCCGCAGCATTGGTGCAAGGAGAACGTCGCCTTCAGTCGGTTCCGGAAGGTCAGACCGAGCTTCGCCAGGAACGGCGCGTCGTACGACCGCCAATTCGTGAAGAAGTTCCTCCCGTGCTCCTTGGCGATCGCCCAGAATCCGTCGTCGCGCACGAAGCCATGCTACGCCGGACGAACTCGGAAACCGATGTGCTTCAACCCGAAACGACGGGATGCGAGACTGCCTCGATGCTCGCCGTGGTGAAACCCAGCCCGCTCCGCCTGTGGGGGTTCCTACTGACCGCGATCGGCGGCGCGCTGATCGCATTCGGGTCCATCGAGAACTGGGCGACGATCACCCTCGGAGGGAGCTCGGAGAACGTGGTGCCGACCAAGGGCATCGATCTCTGGCAGGGCAAGGTGACGGTCGTCTTGGGTGCGATGACGGTGATCGGGATCCTCGCCCTACGATTCGTTCGGCCCGAGCGCCGGAACATGGTCGGGATCCTCCTCACGGTTGTCGGACTCGTCTGCCTCGGCATCGCCGTGTGGTGCCTGGTTTCGTTGGAGTCGGTCATCCACGGCACCGGGATCGACGCCCTCACGAAGCACGTCGCCGACGTACTGGGGATCTCCGAGGCACAAGCGAGGCAGGCGGTCCTGCGCACCATGCAACAGAAGGGTATCGACGTGCGGGCACAGACCGGGCTGTGGATGGCCGCCGTCGGTGGCGTGCTCGCGAGCGTCGGCGGGTTCGTCGACCTCGCGTGGGTGCGTCAGAAGCGGATCGCCGGCAACACGATCGACCCCGACACACTCCCTGCGAGGACCGGGGAAGAGGCCTAGAGCTTCGCCAGGTCCTCGCATTTCGCGCGGATGCCCTCGGCGGCTGCACGAAGCGCGGTGAGCTCGCCATCGGTCAGGTCGAGCTCGACGATCTCCTCGACGCCCGTGCGACCGAGCTTCGCGGGAACACCGACGTAGACATCGGTGATGTCGTACTGACCTGTCGCCCACGCGCACACCGGCAATACCTCATGCGCATCGTTCGCGATCGCACCGACCATCCGTGTGATCGAGGCGCTGGGCGCGTAGTAGGCGCTGCCCTTCTTCAGCAATGCGACGATCTCCGCGCCGCCGTCACGCGTCCGCTGGAACAACCGGTCGAGCGTTGCGGTGTCGACGAGATCCGGGAGCGGCTTCCCGTCGACCGTCGCGTGACGTGGCAGCGCGATCATCGCATCGCCGTGCGATCCGAGCGTCATCGCCTCGACGACGAGCGGCGACACGCCGAGCTCCTCGGCGATGAAATACCGAAGTCTCGCCGAGTCGAGCACGCCCGCCATGCCCATGACCCGCTCCTTCGGGAATCCGCTCGTCTGCGCCGCGAGGAACGTCATCTCATCGAGCGGATTGGTCACGACGATGACGATGGCGTCCGGGGAGTTGGGCGCGATCTGCCCGACGACGTCGTTCATGATCCCGGCGTTCTTGCCCAGCAGGTCCATCCGGCTCATGCCCGGCTGGCGAGGGAACCCGGCGGTGATCACGACGACGTCGGACCCTGCGGTGTCCGCGTAATCGTTGGTGCCCGTGATGTTCGGCTCGAACCGCTCGATGGGCGCCGACTCCTTCAGATCGAGCGCAAGCCCTTGCGGGAGCCCCTCGACGATGTCGGTCAGGACGACCTGGTCGGCCAGGCTCTTCTGCAGCACGCGCAGCGCGGTCGTCTGTCCGACGAACCCACTGCCGACGATGGTGATCTTCATTGACGACTCCTCCGGAAGGATGAAGGTCTCATGCTACCGAGGGACTCCTTGGCCAGAGAGCGAGGAGCCAAGAGCCAAGGGGGGCTACTCCCGGAACCCCTCAGATGCCGATACC
>JBOGVK010000091.1:0-4902 GCA_050692375.1 Actinomycetota bacterium | reverse complement strand
CCGTCCGCGCGGACGGCGAAGAGGTACAAGGACTCCGCCGCGTTCGCCGCGCACACCGCCGCGCAGCCCGCGTCATCGCGCTTCGCGCGTCGGAGTGCGACCTCATCCCGCACGGGCACCATGAGGTGCGCGAGCCCCGTCGACGCGGCGACGATCGGCAGGTCGTCGACCAGGTCGTCCAGGCCGAGCCCCGCGGCCCGGGCGACGGCCGCCCGGTCCTGCACCGGATCGTGCATCGCCGGGGGCAGCTGATGCATCCAGGCGAAGCCCCGCGCCACGTCGACGTCGACCGGGACGTCGCCGGCCGCCGACGTCTGCACCAGGCTCTGCGTCACGCGTCCCTCGGAAGCCAGGACGAACGCCGTCCCGAGCGTCGGATGCCCGGCGAACGGCAGCTCCTCGACCGGCGTGAAGATCCGGACGTCGTACCCGTCCTCGCGGATCGCCGTCGCGTAGGTGGTCTCGGAGAACCCGATCTCGCTCGCGAGCATGGCCATGTCGGCGGTCCCGAGACCCAGCGGCGGCTCCGGAACCACGCAGAGCTGATTCCCCGCGAACGGGACCTCCGTGAACACGTCGACGAGCTGGAACGCGACCTCCACGGCGGCGAGTATCCCAGTTGCTAGGCTGAGGACGATCTGCGGGTGTAGCTCAATGGCAGAGTTCCAGCCTTCCAAGCTGGCTATGCGGGTTCGATTCCCGTCACCCGCTCCGCGCATCGAACCTCATCTCCCGCGGTTCGCACGATCCACGCGTCGGGTCTACCCTGGAGGAACCGAGCGGAGGAGGAAGTCGATGGCATCGAATCCGAAGTCGACCGCGGTCGTGTTGATCGAGTTCCAGAACGACTTCACGTCGGACGGCGGCGCGCTCCACGGCGCGGTGCAGGACGTCATGGAGTCGACCAGCATGCTCGAGAATACGAAGAAGCTCGTGGGTGAGGCGCGGACGGCGGGCGCAACGATCATCCACGCGCCGATCATGTTCGCGGACGGCTATCACGAGATCACCGACCACCCGTACGGGATCCTCGCGGGAGTTGTGGACAGCAAGGCATTCGTCAAAGACACCTGGGGATCGGAGATCGTCGAGGATCTGTCTCCACAGCCCGACGACATCGTGATCGAAGGCAAGCGCGGACTCGACACGTTCGCGAGCACCAACCTGGACTTCATCCTGCGGAGCAAGGGGATCAAGACGGTAGCGCTCGGTGGGTTCCTCACCAATTGTTGCGTCGAGTCGACCATGCGAAGCGCGTACGAGAAAGGGTTCGACGTCGTCACGTTGACCGACTGCGTCGCCGCCACCTCGCAGGCCGAGCACGACAACGCGATCGCGTACGACTACCCCATGTTCTCCAGACCTATGACGTCCGACGAGTTCGCGGGCACGCTCCGAGGAGACGAGGCAGGAAGCGACACGAGTCGCGGCTACTGAGACAGGATGCCGATCAACCCGCCTCTTCAAGGATGAAGGCGCAGAACTCATTGCCCTCGGGATCGGCCATCACGGTCCAGTCGTGGCCGCCCGGGTGCGGCTCGACGATCGTGGCGCCCAACTCGATCAGGCGTTCGAACCCGGTCGCGTCGGCGACGCTCACATCCAGATGGATCCGGACCTTGCCGACCTTCGGCTCGGGGACTTGGACGCACCAGAGCGTCGGAAGCTGGCGGTCTGGCGGATCGACGCAGACGCTGGTGTCTGTCTCGGTGCTGAGTCCCTGGGACTCCAGCAGCGCGAGGTCGTCGTCGTCGTAGGGGCGCACCGTCCATCCGAGCGCCGCCGCCCAGAACCGGGCGAGCGTCACGGGGTGAGCGCAGTCGATGCAGATGGAGCGGAGGCCGGGTACGTCGTGCATCGGGGCAGTGTGGGTTCCTCGGTCCGCACGCGTCAAGACGCTACGCTGGTGCCTCGCGCCGGTAGCTCAGGGGACAGAGCGGCGGACTTCTAATCCGCGGGTCGCAGGTTCGAATCCTGCCCGGCGCGCGAACCCACATCCTGGTGTCATCGGCCATTCGAACGAGCCCGTACCGTTCATCGACCATCTCCGGGCTGGTCGTTCCCCGGCCATGTTCGATCGCCATGCTGAGGGAGACATCAGCGACGACAGGAGGGTGAGATGAACCTGATCGTAGCCTTCGGGGACGCGGTGCTCACGGCGTCCCTCATCGTCTCCGGTCTGTATGCCGCATACGCGATCGGCTTCGACGTGTTCGACACCTACCGCCACCGACAGGATCAACGCACCACGCAGATCGGGTAGTGGTCTACGCCACGTCGACGTGGTTCAAGAACCCCTCGTGAACCGAAACGTACCCGTCGAGGACGGCCTTCGCGAGAGGGTACGAGCCCACGAGCGGGTGGACGACCAGGGCGCGAAGCGCCTTCTCGTAGGAGCCCTCGACGGCGGCTTCGACCGTCAGTCGCTCGAAGGTCTTGACCGACTCGATGAGTCCTCGCATCGCCTCCGGCATCGCTCCTTGCGCCAGCGGATGCGCTCCGTGCTCGTCGACGAGGCAGGACACCTCGACGACGTCGCCGTCCTGTAGATCGGAGATCGCACCCTGGTTGGGGACGTTCAGGATGAGCGATGCCTCCTGCCCCAGCTCGACCGAGGCCATCACGGCCGCAGCGACGTTCGCGTAGCCACCCTCCTCCGACGGCGATGCATCGAGCTCCGGCTGGCCCGCGTCGAGCACCGTGTGCCCGCGTTCGCGAGCGAAATAGGTGGCCCCGCGCGCCCGGAGCGCCGTCAGCCATGCGTCGCGCGCGCCGTCCAGATCCCGGGCATCGACCAACTGCCGCAGGGTGGGCCAGAGCGACGCGTTCAGCGCGGCGACCTCTTCGCCGCGCGTGCTCCCGGATCGCCTGATGTGTTCGACCGCCTGCTCCCGGTAGTAGTAGAAGTAGAGGTATTCCATCGGTAACGCGCCGAGGGTGCGGACGAGCTCCGGATCGAACACGCCCCACACGTCATCGGACCGCTGCAACTCCTCGAAGCGACGAAGGATCTCCGGCAGTCGGTCCTCGCCCTGCACGAGCACCCTGCGGATCCATCCGCAGTGATTGAGGCCGAAGTAGTCCACGTGCACGTCATCCAGCGGGAGATCGAGGAACGTCGCCACGCTCCGGTGCATGTGGGGCGGACCATCACACACCCCGACCACGCGAAGAGCCGTGTGATCGCACAACGCCTGCATCACCAACCCCACCGGGTTCGTGAAGTTCACGACGAGCGCGTCGGGCGCCACGTCTTCGATCATCCGCGCGTAGTCGAGCATGACCGGGATCGTTCGTATCGCCATCGAGAACCCGCCCGGACCCGTCGTCTCCTGGCCGAGGACCCCGAACGTGAGCGGGAGTTGCTCGTCGATCGCGCGGGCACGCTCCTGCCCGACGCGGATCGCGGTGTAGATGAAGCGCGCACCCGCGAACGCGTCGCGCGGGTCTCGTTCCCCGCGAACCGCGAAACTCGCGCCAGCCTCCTGACACAGGTGGGCGCCGAGCTTCGAGATGATGTCGAGACGCTCGGCGTCGTCGTCGTACAACGCGACCTCCGTGATCCCCAGCTCGCGTTCAAGCTTCGCGAGCCCGAGGAGGACGCCTGGGCTCCGAACACCGGTACCTAACATCGCGACCTTCACGCAGTAGCTCCGGTACCCGTCGTCGTGCGCGACCACGGGTCCGCGCGGGACGCCAGCACCATGTCGCCGCCGCACCCCAGAGCGAGGCCGAGCGCCGCTCCCCCGATCACATCGAGCGGAAGGTGCGCGCCGATGTACAGGCGTCCGAACGCGACCCAGGCGCAGAGCGCCACCGCCGCGAGCCGGCCGCCCTCCGAAAGGTACGGCCAGGCCTCCGATGTGATCGCGGCCGAAACCGCGGCGTGCCCGGAGGGAAAGCCCAGGTCGCCCTCCTCCCTCCCCCGTACGTCGACCGATCCGATGACGCCCACCGGCCAAGCGCGGCCGACCACGGGCTTGAGCCCCTTCGCGAGGAACCAAGCCGCGCTCCCGGCGACCCCCAAGGCTGCCGCGAGCCGCGGCCGGTGTCGCGCGAGCGCGATCGCGGAGAGCACGGGAACCGTCGCGAACGTGCCGTATTGCATCGGCGCCCAGATGAAGGGGAAGGCGCCGTCCGGCAGCTCGTTCAGGGCGCGGAAGGCACGAACCTCAAGCGCAGGCACCCTTCGACGCGCGATGGCGGCCGAGTCCACGAGGACCGCGCCGCCGATCGCGCACCCGCCGATATCGCGCGTCAGGCCTGACATCGTGCAGATGCTACAGACCGTCGAGCGGGTGACTACATCCGGGGATAGGTGTAGCCGTACCCTTCGACCTGCAAGGCTCTCGTCGATGTCGAGAAGAATCGCTCTCGAGGGATCTCGACGCGCTGCGAACAGTTCCCGCACGAGAAGGCGCGTTGCCAGCGCGAGGGGATCGCCTGGCGGTAGTCGCACGAGGGACAGGTCTCGAAGATGATCTCGGCGAAACACGTGAAACATGCGTACTTGACGGCATCGTCGCCGACCGGGTTCGGCATCATGCAGTCGGGACAGGTGAGGTAGGCCATGTCCCCCTAAGGGTCGTCACCCGGCCGGCCGACCTTGATACCGAACTTCGAGGATTTCCGGCCACTCCGTTCCCAGGGCACGAAGATCGAGCGACCCCCCATCTTCGGCGTTCAGCGTGACGTGCCCCACCTTGCGCCCGGGCCGTGGCTCCTTCCCGTACAGGTGCAGGCGGGCCCCCTGCTCGACCAGCACCGAAGCCGCGTCCGGTATCACGCCGATCAGGTTCACCATCGCACTCGCCCCGCGGGCTGCGGTCGAACCGAGCGGCAACCCCGTGATCGCTCGCAAGTGATTCTCGAACTGGCTCGTCCGTGCCCCATCGATCGTCC
>JBOGVK010000090.1:0-27462 GCA_050692375.1 Actinomycetota bacterium | reverse complement strand
GTACTCGGCCGGCGTGCAGAACCCCAGCACGTGCTCGATCCCCGCGCGGTTGTACCAGCTACGGTCGAAGAGCACGATCTCTCCGGCGGCCGGCAGTTGTTCGACGTACCGCTGGAAGTACCACTGGGTGGTCTGGCGTTCGGTGGGTTTGGGAAGCGCGACGTGCTTCGTGATGCGCGGGTTCATGTGCTCGGTGATCCGTTTGATCGTGCCGCCTTTGCCCGCGGCGTCGCGCCCTTCGAAGATCGCCACGACACGGACGCCGGTGCTCGCGACCCACTCCTCCATCTTCACGAGCTCTTCTTGGAGCCGCAGGAGGTCCTTCTCGTAGAGCTTGCGGGGGAACTTCTCGGGTCTCGCCTCGCCCTTGTGGCCCATGGCCGGACGTTACCGCAGCGACCGCAGGTCGGTCACGACGGTGTGACCACGAGTGTCGGTCGGCGCATCCTCGTTCGGGCGCAGGATCAGACGGGTCGCAAGTCCGATCGCCGACGCGCCGTCGCAATACCCGGGTTGGTCGTCGACGAACAGCGCGCGCGAGGGCGCAACGCCGCCCAGCCGTTGCAGCGCGATCTGGTAGATCGCCGCGTCGGGTTTCATCACCCGGACCTCGAACGAAAGGATGACCTCGTCGAACAGCTGCTCCAGCTCCAGCCGCTCGACGACCGGCCGGGTCGAGTGCGAGCAATTGCTCACGAGGGCCGTCTTGACATCGTGCGCTCGCAGCTCGGCGAGCAAGGGGACGACATCGTCGTACAGCCGCACGTCGATCGCCAGATGCGCGCGTTCCAGCTCCACCAGGTCGCGGACCAGATCGGGCTCCGGTCGGACGTCCGCGGCGGTTAGCACGGCCGCGATGTCGCCCTCGACGTCGGGATGCGCCCCCACGCCGCGCGCGGGTCGAGACGATTCGAACGCCTTCTGTAGCAACGATCCGTCGATGCCTCCGCCGATCCGGGCCGCGAACTGCTCCCGCATGGCGAACCACTGGCTCCACACGATGGTGTCGTAGAGATCGAGCAGCACGGCGTCGAATGGCTCGGGCACGCGCGGAAGCGTACCGGTCAGTCGGCCCAGAGGCCGGCCAGGAATGCGTCGACGTCGGCGGTGCCTTCGATCCGGTCGTCGAGCTCCGAGAGTGGAAGCACCTCCGGCGCGACCTCGTCGAAGTGCGCGCGTACCGAGTCGGGGATGAAGCGCGTGAGCTGCGCGAAGCTGTGCGGATCTTCGAGACCACGCGGGCGACGGTAGTACCGCTGCGGGAACGAGACGATCAGCGCGTCCCGTGCCCGCGTCATGGCGACGTAGAGCAGCCGGCGTTCCTCCTCGATCTCGTCGTCGTTCCCGGTGGCCATGTCCGACGGGATCATGCCGTCGGCCGCATGGATCACGTGCACCACGTCCCACTCCAGACCTTTCGCGGAATGGATCGTCGAGAGCACCAGGTAGTCCTCGTCCAGGAGCGGGGGTCCGGCCAGGTCGCCCGTCGAGGACGGCGGGTCGAGCGTGAGCTCCGAGACGAACCGCCCACGCGTTTCGTACCCGCTCGCCAAGAGCTCCAGTTGTTCCAGGTCGCGTGCGCGCGCACCCGGCGCGTCGTAGCGCCGCGCGAATACCAGCTCGAGGAACTTCCGCAGCCGGTCGAGCTGGGCTGCGGGCGGCATGGTCGTCTCGTCAGTCAGGCAGTCTCCGAGCGCCGAACGCAGCTCTTGCACGCCGGCAACCGCGCCCTTCGGAACCGCGACGGGCTCTTCAAGGAACCGGAGCAAGGGCGACGGCTGATCATCGTTCACACGCCGGACCCCCAGCTCATCCATCAGTCGCCGCGCCGTGGCTGGACCGATCCCTTCCGGCAATTGCAGCACGCGGAACCAGCTCACCTCGTCGAAGGGGTTCTCCAAGACACGCAAGAGCGAGAGCGCGTCCTTCACGTGCGCTGCCTCCACGAACTTCAAGCCGCCGTACTTCACGAACGGGATGTTCCGTCGCGCGAGCTCGACCTCGAGCAGATCGGAATGGTGCGCGGCGCGGAACAGCACGGCCTGATGTTTCAACGGCACGCCCTCCTCGCGGTGCTGTAACACGCTGCGACACACGGCATCGCACTGCTCGGCTTCGTCCAAGCACGTGCGTAGGATCGGCCGGCGCGCCCCGTCTCGCGTGGACCAGAGCGTCTTCTCGTGTCGCTGCGGCGACAGCGCGATCGCGGCGTTGGACGCGTGCAGGATGGGCGGGATCGAGCGGTGATTCTGCTCCAATCGGATGACGGTCGCGCCTGGGAACCGCTGTGGGAACTCCAGGATGTTGCGAACCGTCGCGGCGCGGAACGCGTAGATCGACTGTGCGTCGTCTCCGACGACCGTCAGGTTCCGCTCCGTTGCGGCTGGACGCATGCCCTCCAGGATGTCGGCCTGCAAGGCGTTCGTGTCTTGATACTCGTCGACCAGTACGTGATCGAACATCTCCGCCAACGCGTCGCGCGTCTGTGGCGAAGTGGCAAGCGCCTTCCAGAACAGCAGCAGGTCGTCGTAGTCCAAGACGTTCTGCTCGCGTTTGCGGGTCGTGTACGACTGGAAGATCTGCCGGATCCCGTTGGTCTCGTCCAAGCACCAGGGATAGTGGCGCTTCACGACGTCGCCGAGCTTCTCGCCGGCATTCACCGTTCGCGAGTAGATCGCGGCGAGCGTCTCCTTGCGGGGGAAGCGTTTCTCGCGCGCGGAGAATCCGAGCTCCTGCCGAAGCAGGTTCATGACGTCGGCGCCGTCGGACTGGTCCAACACCGTGAAGTCCGGTCGGAGACGGATCGGGCGTCCGTGCAGGCGGAGGAGTCGGTTGGCGACCGCATGGAACGTGCCGCCCCAGACCCGCCCGGTGTCTCGTTGACCCGTGGAACGCTCGGCGCGGGAGAGCATCTCTCGCGCAGCGCGTCGGCTGAAAGTGAGGAGCAGGATCCGCTCGGGCCGGACGCCGCGTTCGACCAGGTGGCCGACTCGGCACGCGAGGGTCGTCGTCTTGCCGGTCCCGGCTCCGGCCACGATCAAGAGTGGTCCCTCACCGTGGTGGACGGCGGCTCGCTGCTCTGGGTTCAGGTCATCGAACATGTGTTCGAAGCCTACAGGCACCCGACGACCGGGTCTAGGATGCGCGACATGTCGGACGAGGTCACTCGGGGCTCCGCCGGGCTCGGGGCGTGGGCGGTTCGAGTGGCGCTCGTGGCGGTCGCGTTCGCCGCGCTCCTGCTCGCGCAGATCGAGGACGATCGCTTCCGCGAGACCGCGGCCGCCGCGCTCCGGTTCGACCTACGCCAGTGGTCTGCCACGATCACGCCGCTGGTCATCGCGGGAGCGCTGTTCGCGATCGCCACGCGGTATCCGTTCCCGCGTCCGCGCTACGGCTGGGGCCGGCTCGTGCTTGCGGTCGTCGCACTGTTGCCGGCGCTGCACCTGGGTTTCGTGATGTGGTCGCCGCAATTCAACGTGCATTGGCCCGTGGTGCTGATCACGCCTCGATGGTTCGACGACGGAACGGTCCCCGCTGTGTGTGCTGCGCTCGCCGGCGTTGCGATCGGTTCGGGTTTCGGTGCCCGCCGCGCCGGTCCCTGACGTCGTCTCGTCCGGTACGCTCGCTCCGTGGAGGTTGGCGAGCAGCGAATTCGCATCAAGGAGCACGGTCCGTACGAGGTGAGCGGTGGGCCACCGCTTGGGCGAACCGCGCAGATCGAGACGGAGTTCGGCGAGCCGGTCGATTGGGCACCTATGTCGTCGATCGACGCTCCGACGCCGACGTTCGCTCTCTGCCGGTGCGGCTTGTCGAGCCGGAAGCCTTTCTGCGACGAAGTGTGCTCGACCGCCGGGTTCGACGGAACCGAGGTCGCCGATCGTGCGCCGCGATCGACGCGAGCTGAGACGTACATCGGAGACGAGGTCGTCATGACCGACGACCACACGTTCTGCGAACACGCCGGCTACTGCGGCGACCGGTTCACGAACGTCTGGCGGATGATCCGTCAAACGTCGGATCCCGAGATCCGGGAACGCCTCCAGCGCATGGTGTCCCTGTGTCCCTCGGGAGCGCTGGATCACGCGCCTTCGGAGGGTGCCGACCCCGTCGAGCTGGCGTTCGAGCCGTCGATCGGCGTGGTCCGCGACGGTCCGCTCTGGGTGCGCGGCGGCATCCCGATCGAGTCGTCCGACGGCACGACCTACGAGGTCCGCAACCGCGTCACGCTCTGCCGTTGTGGTCATTCCGGCAACAAGCCGTTCTGCGACGGCACGCACAAGGAGGTCGAATTCCGCGACGGCTGAGCCGCACGTCCCGCGTGTTCGAGTGATCGAAGGCGGTCCGCTCGTCGTCGAGAACGTCCCGCTGGCACGGGTGGTGAAGACGGAGTCCCACGGCACCGACGGGCCTCCGCGCTGGACACCGGCGCCGGTCGAAGGCGTCGGCGACCTCTACGCGCTCTGTCGCTGCGGACGATCCGGCGCGAAACCGTTCTGCGACCGGTGGCCCGACCGCCTTCCGTGCTTCGACGAACCACCGGGTGCGATCGGCGCATCGCCCGTCTTCACCTGGCGTCAACCCGACGACCACCACGGGCCGCTGCTCTCGCTGAAGTCTAATGGTCCCTTGCGCGTGAGTGGGGGCGTTCCCATCGAACGCGAAGACGGCTCGACCGTCGATCCGGGCGAGCGCGTCTCGCTCTGCCGTTGCGGCCACTCGGCCGCGATGCCGTTCTGCGACAGCTCTCACAAGATCGTCGGTTTCCGCGACGGTTAGTACGCCTAGCCTTCTCACGGTCCCGCCGGCTTGACCATCGCGGGCGTGACTGTGAGCATGGGATGGTTGTGATCGAGGAGATCCCGTGCGAGACCTCCGGTGGCCGATCCTCACGACCCTCGATGGGTTGGGTGAGGACGAGATCCTCGACCTCGAAGATCGCGTCGCGCGGAGTTCGCGCTGTCGGTCCAGGTGAGGGCCGTACTTGACCCCGTACTGGTCAATCGTTCCTCACGCAGCGGTTGGCGCAGGCGATGGATGATCTCTACCGGGCCGAAGCCATCGAATTGATCACCGGGGGGCGGGGATGAGTCCTTGCTCCTCCAGCACCTTCACCGGCACCACGTGGCAGTACGGCGTGTGGCCGTTCTTCTCGTAGTACGCCTGGTGGTAGTCCTCGGCCGGGTAGAAGGTCGGCGCGGCCTGGATCTGCGTCGCGATCGGGCGCTCCACCCGGGTCTGCGCTCGCTCGCGTGAGGCTTCGGCCGCGATCAGCTGATCCGGCGTTGTCGTGAAGATCACGCTCCGATACTGGTCTCCCCGATCGGGACCCTGTCGGTCGACCTGTGTCGGGTCGTGCATCGCCCAGAACACCTCGAGCAATTGATCGAACGTCACGAGCTCGTCGTCGAACTCCACGCGGCATACCTCGGCGTGACCGGTCGTGTGCGAACACACTTCTCGGTAGGTCGGATCCGGCGTGATGCCACCGGCATATCCGACCTCAACCGACGTCACCCCCGGTACCCGCCGGAACACGTACTCCACCCCCCAGAAACACCCAGCTCCGAACGTCACGGTCTGAATCGTCATCGTTCTGGCTCCTTTCGCTCTTTCCCATGGTGTCAGTGACGGCGCGAAACGTTGCATCAGGTCCCAGCTTCCGTGGGGAACTGGGCCGCTGGTAGGCTGCCGCGACCCGAGTTTGAACGGAGATTCAATCCATGCCTGCGAACAGCTACGACGCGATCGTCATCGGCGGTGGCCACAACGGCCTCGTCGCCGGGGCCTACCTGGCCAGATACGGGGCCCGGACCGTGATCCTGGAGGCCCGTCACAAGACCGGCGGAGCCGCCGACACCATGGCTCCCTGGCCGGAAGCGCCCGACATCAAGGTCACCACGCTCAGCTACGTGATGAGCCTGATGCCGCCTTCGATCCAGCGCGACCTGGGACTCGAGCGGTTCGGCTACAAGGTCTTCCCGCAGGGGCACGGCTACCTGCCGCTTCCCGACGGCTCGATCCTGCAGTCGGGCGACGAACGCAAGGACCACGATTCGATCGCGCGCTTCTCGAAGCACGACGCGGATCAGTGGCCGAAGTTCGAGGCCTGGATCGGCCGGATCGCGAACATCATGGGGCCGTTGTTGATGGAGACGCCGCCGCATCTCGGATCGAAGAAGGCCGGTGACATCAAGGACGTCGCGCAGCTCGGCTGGCAGCTCCGCAAGGAGGTCGACCAGCGCACGGTTGCAGACATCACCCGCCTGTTCACGATGAGCGCGACCGATCTGCTCCGGCGGTGGTTCGAGAACGATGTGTTCATCGGGCTGCAATCCGTGAACGGGATCATCGGCACGTGGTCCGGGCCGGATGCGCCAGGCACGGCATACGTGATGATGCATCACTCGGTGGGCGATATCGGCGACGGGGAGATCGCGAGCTGGGGCTACCCCGAAGGTGGCATGGGCGCGGTCGGCGACGCCTGTGCCGCCGCGGCGGAGTCCTTCGGCGCCGAGATCCGGACGAACGCCCGCGTGGAACGCGTGCTCGTTCGCGGCGGACGAACGACCGGCATCGCGCTCGCCGGAGGTGAGGAGCTCTCCGCTCCGCTCGTGGTAACCGCGATCCACCCGAAGATCACGTTCTTGGAGCAGATCGATCGCTCGGAGCTTCCGTCGACGTTCGTCGAGGACATCGAGAGCTGGCGCACCCGGTCCGGCACGGTGAAGATCAACCTCGCGCTCGCCGAGCTGCCGGAGTTCACGGCCGATCCCGGCTTCAACCCCGATATCCACGGGGGCGCGATCCAGGTGCTCGACGACCTGGACTACCTGGAGAAGGCGTTCCAGGAGGCGCGGTTCGGCCAAGCGGCAACGCTGCCCTTCAGCGACACTGCGATCCCGACGGTGTTCGACAAGACGCTTGCGCCGGAGGGCATCCACACGATGTCGATGTTCACTCAGTGGGTGCCGGCCGAGTGGGCGGACGAGGACGGACACGAGGCCGACCTCGAGGCGTACGCCGATCGCTTGATCGATCGGATGAACGCCGTTGCCCCGAACTTCAAGGGCTCGATCATGCATCGCCAGATCATCGGACCACGACAGATGCAGCAGGACTGGGGCTTGATCGGCGGAAACATCTTCCACGGCGAGCTGACGGTGGATCAGCTCTTCCACATGCGGCCCGCGCCCGGTTACGCGGACTACCGCACGCCGATCGCCGGGTTGTATCAGGCGTCGAGCGCCACGCATGCCGGTGGCGGCGTGACCGGGATGCCGGGTCACCACTGCGTCCGCGAGATCCTGAAGGACAAGGGCGTCAAGAAGCGGAAGCGGTAATGCGTCTCGAGCTCTGGGGCTGGCTCCACTAGGCTTCGTGGATGGACGCTGTCCCCAACCCCGAGCGCGAGGCGTTCGCCGACCGCATGACGACTGCCGCGCTGGGGTTCTTCGACATCCTGTCGATCCGGCTCGGCGATCGGCTCGGTCTGTATCGAGCGCTCGCGGACGGCGGGGCTCAGACGCCGGTGGAGCTTGCCGATCGCGCCGGCATCGCGGAGCGGTACGCGCGGGAATGGCTTGAACAGCAGAGCGTCGCGGGCATCGTTCATGTGGAGGATACTGGAAGAGCCGTGGCGATGTTCTCGCTGCCGGCCGGCCACGCCGAGGTGCTGCTCGATCCCGACAGCCTGGCGTTCTCCATGCCGACGGTTCGCAACCTGATGATGCTGACGCGAGTGATGGATCCGCTCGTCGAGGCCTACCGGACCGGAGGCGGCGTGCCGTGGGAAACCTACGGAGCCGATGGCCGGGAGGGCGTCGGGGACTCGAACCGTCCGCTCTACCTTCAGGTACTCACCAAGGAATGGCTGCCCGCGATCCCGGACGTTCATGACCGATTGCGGGCGGACCCGCCCGCGCACGTCGCGGACATCGGCTGCGGCACCGGTTGGTCGTCGATCGCGATCGCGTGTGCGTATCCGAGCGTCACCGTGCACGGGTTCGACAAAGACTCGGAGTCCATCTCGCTGGCGCGGAGCAACGCCCAGACGAACGGCGTTTCGGGTCGTGTCTCGTTCGAGGCTCGGGACGCGGGGGAGCCGGGAGACGACCACGCGTACGACCTCGTCACGTTCTTCGAATGCCTGCACGACATGGCCCGCCCGGTCGATGCCTTGCGCGCGGCCAGAGCGATGTTGGTGGACGGCGGCGTCGTGCTCGTCGGCGACGAGCGAACCAACGAGTCGTTCACCGGCGAGCTCGACGACGGCGAGCGGTACCACTACGGCTGGAGCCTCTTCGTCTGCCTGCCGGCGGCGATGACCGAGCCGGATTCTGCCGGCACCGGCACGGTCATGCGACCGGCGACCCTCGAGCGCTACGCGAACGAAGCCGGCTTCGGAGGGTTCGAGGTCCTGCCGATCGAGCACGATGCGTTCCGGCTGTATCTCCTTCGGCCGTAACCCTCTTTCCTCCGTCGTTTGCCGCGGTTCCGTATCACGCCTGCCGCCCTGGCCGCACCCGTTGGAGCCGTCCGATGTAGTCCACCCGGGCGGCGCGCATCCCACCACGGAGTGTCCCCCCGCCAGACGTCGGAATCGGTCGACGCGCCGATGGGACCGTCCTTTCGCGCGCCTCACAATCGAGCGAGCTCCGATATCGGGGGAGAGCACATGCGTCAATGGGAGTTGATCGGCATCACCGACCAGGTACCGATGATGGCTCAGCACACGCCGCAGCCAAGGCCGAGCGTCACGGTCGAGCCGACCGTGGATGAGCCGGTGTTCTTCTGGACTACGGACGGCGCGCTTCGCTTGCAAAGTGTGAGCGATGCGGCCGCCGAGTTGATCGGTCGCCCGGTCGGCAGGTGCATCGGCCACGACCTGCTCGAGCTGTTCGGCCTCGAAGGTCCGAACGCCGGGCTCCTGGATGCGCACATCGTGGCGCTCGGCGGCGAGTCCGCGACGTTCGCGCTCGAAGGGGATCGGATCAGCGTCCGCTGCCGGGTGGGACCGGTCACCGATGGACTCGGGAAGGCCTCGGGCACGTATTGCGTCGCGATGCACGTCGAGGGGATCGACGTCCGCGACGAGGTCGAGCGTCCGGCGGTCGCCTGAGGTCAGCCATCGAACGTCGAGGCCGCGTCGAGCGTGAGCTCGGCGACCCCGGCGTCGTGTTCCGTCGAGAGGCTCCACAACTCGTAGCCGGAGGGCGGGAGGTAGACGCCGCGGTCGAGCATGTGGTGGAAGAATCGTGCATACCGCCCGTGATCCGCCGCCTTCACATCGTCGAAGGTGCGGACCGGCCCCTCGGTGAAGAACACGCTGAACATCGATCGCGCCCGGTTCACGGTGACCGGGAGGCCCGCCGCGCTGAGGCGCTCGGCAAGGCCGTCGGCGAGCTGCTCCGCCCGTTCCTCGAGTGAGTCGTACGGGTCGGTCCGCACGGCGAGATCGAGTGCGGCGATCCCCGCCGCGACCGCGACCGGGTTCCCACTCAGTGTGCCCGCCTGGTAGACGGGGCCGATCGGGGCGAGCTGCTCCATCAGCTCTCGACGTCCGCCGAAGGCCGCGCACGGGAACCCGCCACCCATGATCTTGCCGAGCGCCGTGAGGTCCGGAATGACGCCGAAGATCGACTGAGCACCGCCGTAGGCGACGCGGAACCCGGTGATGACCTCGTCGAAGAAGAGCAGCGCGCCGTGCTCGTCGCAGAGTTCGCGCAGTCCTTCGAGGAAGCCGGAGACCGGGGGAACGACCCCCATGTTCGCGGCGATCGGCTCGACGACCACGACGGCGATCTCGCGACCCCGCTCCGCGAAGAGCCTGCGCACGGTTTCGAGATCGTTGAAGGGAGCCGTGAGGGTGTCCTTCGCCACTCCCTCGGTCACCCCGGGGGAACCCGGGATCCCGAGCGTCGAGACTCCCGATCCGGCGCCCTTGGCCAGCAACGAGTCCGAGTGCCCGTGGTAACACCCCTCGAACTTCACGAGGAGGTCGCGTCCCGTGACGCCGCGAGCCAGTCGGATCGCGCTCATCGTTGCCTCGGTGCCCGACGACACCAGCCGGACCATATCGACGCTCGCGACGGCGTTCACGATCCGCTCTGCCAGGTCGACCTCGAGCGCGGTCGGAGCGCCGAACGAGGTGCCTTTCGCCGCCGCCCTCGTCGCGGCGGCGACGATCTCGGGGCGCGCGTGACCGAACAGCAGCGCCCCCCACGACTGGACGTAGTCCGCGTAGCGGACGCCGTCGACGTCGACGAGGTACGCGCCCTCGCCGTGGTCGATGAAGCGCGGAGTGCCGCCGACCGCCCCGAACGCGCGCACCGGGGAGTCGACCCCTCCGGGGATGACGTCCAGGGCGCGTGCGAACAACTCGTGGGAGCCGGTCATGGCCTGGATGGTACGAGGAAGCCGCCTTAGTCCAGGCAGAACTGTGTTTCAGACTGTGTGTCAGGTCTGCGCGAGCCAGTCCGCCGCGTCCTTGGCGTGATACGTGAGGATCAGGTCGGCGCCGGCGCGGCGGATCGAGGTCAGCACCTCGAGGACCGTGCGCCGTTCGTCGAGCCAGCCGTTCTGCGCGGCGGCCTTCACCATGGCGTACTCACCGGAGACGTTGTACGCGGCCATCGGGAACGCGGTCGCGTCCTTCGCCCGCCGGATCACGTCCAGATACGGAAGCGCCGGCTTGACCATCACGACGTCTGCGCCTTCGTCGATGTCGGCGCGGATCTCGCGGATCGCTTCGTCGGCGTTCGCGGGGTCCATCTGGTACGCGCTGCGATCGCCGAACCTCGGCGCACATTCCGCCGCTTCGCGGAACGGTTCGTAGAACGCACTCGCGAATTTGGCGGCGTACGCCATGATCCCCACGTCTACGTGACCAGCGTCGTCGAGCGCCTCACGGATGGCCGCGACCTGTCCGTCCATCATGCCGCTCGGCCCGACCATGTGGGCTCCGGCCTCCGCCTGCGCGATCGCGATGCGCCGATAGCGCTCGAGCGTGGCGTCGTTGTTCACGTTCCCGTCGTCATCCAACACGCCGCAATGTCCATGGTCCGTGTACTCGTCGAGACAGAGATCCGCGATCACGACGTGGTCGTCTCCGAGCTCCTGGTGCAGGACGTTCAACGCGCGCTGCACGATCCCATCGGGGTTCCACGCCTCGGATCCTTCGGCGTCTTTGCGCTCGGGAACGCCGAACACCATGAACGCGGTGACGCCACGCGATGCGATCTCCGTGGCTTCCTTGCGCAGCGACTCCAGCGTGTGCTGGAACTGCCCGGGCATCGAGGAGATCGCGACCGCATCGGCCACGCCCTCTTTCACGAACAGCGGTGCGATGAGCTGTCGCGGAGCGAGGTCGGTCTCGCGGATCAGGGCGCGGAGCGCGGGCGTTCGGCGCATGCGCCGCGGCCGTTGTTGGGGGAAGCTCATGCGGGCGATTCTAGGCGGCTCCCCCGCGTGGTGACCCGCTCGGTGTTCGATGGAAGGCCCGCTGGAGCGCGTCGATCACGCCGTCGATCGTGTGAGGGCGCGCCACTGCCGACACCCGCAGACCGCGCTCACGGGCTTCACGCGCCGTGACGGGTCCGATGCACACCACCTTTGGGTTGCCGCGCACCACGGTCACGGCGCCGACGAACCCTCGCACCGTCGATGCGCTGGTGAACGTGATGGCGTCGACCCGTCCGTCGCGCAATGCCGCGCTCGCGTCGGCAGGAAGCGCGCGCGGCATGCGCGTCCGGTAGGCATCGACCCGGACTGGCGTCCAGCCCTTCTTGGCGAGCGCGTCCTCCAGGCCGGCGGGCGCGACGTCGGCCCGTGCGCAGAGCACGCGCCCGTCACCGCGTGGGAACGCCCGCGCCAACCCTGCGGTCGTGAACGTTGCCGGCATGAGGTCGGGCGGTCGTCGCGCCCACGTGCGGAACGCCTTGGCGGTCCCGTCGCCGATCGCTGCCACCTTCGCGGACACATCCGACGGGGAGTCGAGTCGCGATGCGAGCATCTCGACGGTGGCGCGGCTGGTCAGCGTGATCCACGCGAACCGGTCCGCCGCCAATTCGCGCAGCGCGGCGGTGAGCGTAGCCGATCGCATCGGCACGATCTCGATGGTGGGTGCCACGATCGCTGTGGCTCCCAGGCCGCGGAGACGGCGGACGAGCTCGATGGATTGATCGCCCGGCCGGGTGACCAAGACGATCCGGCCGCCGAGCGGCTTCATCCCTCGTCTTCCAGCGCCTCGAGGATCTCTTCGGCGCCTTCAGCGATGAGCTCTCTCGTCGCCGACCTCGCCGCTCCTTCCGGAGAGTCCGACACGACCTCCGCGCGCGCGAGGCGCGCGCCGTCGGGTGACACGACGACCGCGAGCAGCTCGATGCGCGATCCGTCCACGGTCGCAAGGGCGCCGAGCGGCAGCGCGCAGCTGCCTCCCAGGCGCCACATCAATGAGCGTTCGGTCTCCAACGCCAGCCGGCTGGGCGTGTGGTCGAGCGGTGCCAGCGCCGTTCGCGTGGGGAAGTCGTCCTCGCGCGTCTGCAATGCGAGCGCGCCCTGTCCGGGTGCGGGGACCATCACGTCGAGGCCGAGTGGGGCCGCGAACGGTAGCGTGATCCCCAGGCGTGTGAGTCCGGCGAGCGCCAGCACCGCGGCGTCCACGACGCCTTCGCTCACCTTGCGCAGGCGGGTGTCGACGTTGCCGCGCAGATCGTCCACCGTCACTCCCGGGAACGCCCGGAACAGCTGGGCACGACGGCGGATGCTGGTCGTGCCGATCACGGCGCCCGCCGGTAGCGAGGCTTCGCGGAGCACCAGCACGTCCGCCGGATCCGCCCGGGGGGGAACGGCCGCGATCACCAGTCCGTCCTCGGCGTCGGCCGGCAGATCCTTGGCCGAGTGGACGGCCACGTCGATCTCCTCGCGTTCGAGCGCGTCGAGGATCGCATCGACGAACAGCCCTTTGAGACCTCCCGGCACGTCGGCGGACGGCGCTCCCTCGTCGCCCGACGTGGACATGGGCACGAGCTCGGACGACACACCGCACTCGGTGAGTCGACGCCGGACCTCTTCCGCCTGCGCGAGCGCGAGCGGAGATCGACGAGTCCCGATCCGAAGGGTCACGCGGTGTCGGGGTCGATGCCCAGGAGCTCGCCGAGCAGGCGTGCGTGCGCGCCGCCGGAGCCCGGCTCGGAGTGCTCCTTGAGCCCGACGATCGGATCGTGCAGGAGCTTCGCGGCGATCCCGCGGGCGAGGGCCCCGACGGCCTCGCGCTCGTCGGGCGTGAGTCCGGCCAAGCGGTTCGCGTGACGCGCCAGCTCCGCTCGGACGACATCTTCTCCACGACGCTGGACGGCGCGGATCAACGGGGCCAACGTGTCCGATCGGCGTCGAACGACCCAGCGCCGAACCTCTTCGGCGACGATCTCGTGCGCCTGCACGATGTCGGCGACGGTCTCGTCTCCACGGGTCATCAGCCGTTCGCGGATAGAGAGGATGTCGATCAACATTGCGCCGTCCAGCCCACCGACCGCCGGGTCCACATCGCGAGGCACCGCCAGATCCAGGAGCACGAGCGGGATCGAACGCGCGTCGGCGAGCGCGGCGTGGACGGTGTGCACGTCGATCACCGTCTCCGCGGCGCCGGTCGCCGAAACCACCAGATCGGCGCTGGCGAGCGCCATCGACAACTCGTCGAGTGCGGCGTAGCCGTCGCCCGTTCGCTCCGCCAGCGCTCGCGCGTGCTCGATCGAACGGTTCAGCACGCGAACGGAGCCGACGCCCCGGTCGTGTAGGTGCTTCACCGCGAGTCCGGCCATCTGCCCGGCCCCCACGACCACCACGTGACGATCCGGCAGTCCTCCGAGCGACTCCGCGGCCAGGTCCGCGCCCAGAGCGACGAACGCGTCCGGCGCCGCGCCGAGCGACGTCTCGGCCCGGGCTCGCCGACCCGCTCGTCCCGCGGCGTGGAAGAGCGCCCGCATCGCGGGGCCCGCGGCACGCTCTGCCTCCGCGGTGCGCAAGGCCTCGCGAACCTGGGCGTGGATCTGGGTCTCGCCGATCACCATGGAGTCCAAACCCGCGGCGACGGCGAACAGGTGATCTGCCGCATCCTGCTCCCAATGAGAGTAGAGGGGCTCCGCCAGCTCGTCCGCGCCGACGCCTCTGGTCTCGGTCAGCACGCGCTTGAGCGCCAGGAACCCCGCGTGGTACGACGGGACGCTCGCGGAGATCTCGACCCGGTTGCAGGTCGACAGGATGACCGCTTCCTCGATGGCATCGAGGTCGAGCGCGTGACGGTAGGTCTTGGCGAGGTCGTCGTCGGCGAACGAGAGCCGCTCCAGCAGCTCGATCGGTGCGCGACGGTAGCTGATACCGAGAGTGAGGATGCCCATGAGCGGTCGGGGGGATTCTAGCCGCGTGGGTTCGCGACCCGCGGCCGGCCAGAAGTACCATCCCACGCACCTCGAACGGAGCAGACGATGAAGAAGTCGCGAGGACGAGACTTGGGGATCGCCATCGGCCGGCGGCAGCCCGGCTCGCTGAACGCCATCACCGATGTCTCCGGCGTGCGTGTCGGCCATCGAACGGTCGTGAGTGGCGCCGACGGCGACCCGCACGCGATCCGCACGGGGGTCACGGCGATCTTCCCGCACGAGGGGGACCCGTGGCACGAGTCGGTCTATGCCGGGACCCACATCCTGAACGGCTACGGCGAGCTGATCGGCATCAACCAGATCGCCGAGTGGGGCTTGCTCATGTCGCCGATCGTGCTTACGTCGAGCCTCGCGATCGGGAAGGCCTACGACGCCACCGTGCGATGGATCGCCGGAAGGGATGCCAGCAGCGGAGAAGAGATCATGCCGGTCGTCTCCGAGTGCGACGACTCCGGGCTGAACGATGTGCTCTCGTTCCCGCTCGGCGACGAGGACGTGGTAGCGGCACTCGACGCCGCGCTCGACGGCGACGTCTCCGAGGGCTGTGTCGGCGCGGGCACCGGGATGCAGTGTTTCGACTTCAAGGGCGGGATCGGGACCGCGTCACGGGTGCTGCCGCCGGAGTCAGGCTCGTACACCGTCGGGGTACTGGTTCTCACGAACTTCGGCGATCGAGAAGAGCTGCGGATCGACGGCGTCCGTGTTGGCGAGCAGATCGCCGACCTCATGCCCGTCGAGCACACGGAGGGGTCGTGCGTCGTCGTCGTCGCGACCGACGCACCCCTGCTCCCGCATCAGCTGCGTCGCGTCGCCCAACGCGCTGGTCTGGGGCTCGCGCGCACCGGCTCGCACGCATCCAACGGCTCGGGCGAGCAGTTGCTCGCCTTCTCGACCGGCAATACGATCCCGCGGTCGACGGCCGACGCCGTCGTTGATCTCCGAGCCGTCGCGGACGGAAGGCCCGGCGAGCCATGGCTGTTGTCGGAGCTGTTCGCGGCCACCGTCGAAGCCACCGAGGAGGCGGTCGTGAACGCCCTCCTCGCGGCCGAGACCACGGTGGGACGCGACGGGAACACGCTCTTCGCGATGCCGCTCGACCGCGTGTTGCCGCTGCTTCAGGCAGCGGGTCGGCTGCGCTAGGCGAACCGCATCGGATCGAACGGGGTCGGGGTGAACGGTGGTTCGCCGCCGTTCACGATCGATGCGACCAGCTTCGCCGTTCCTGTTCCAAGGATGACGCCCTCCGAGCCGTGTCCGGTTGCGACGATCAAGCCGTCCCGCACGCGGCCGACGAGCGGGCGCTCGTCCGGCGTCATCGGTCGCAGGCCCCACCATGATCCGAGCACACGCGCGTCGGCGAGCTCGGGAACCAGCCGGATCGAGTTGCGGGCGAGGCGGAGCGGGACGCTCGGGTCCTCGGCCTCGGGAGTGACGGCCGTCTGCCGCGACGTGCCGACGAGAACCCCGCCGCGCGGGTAGGGACCGACCATCAACCCGATCGCTCCCTCGCGCTGTCCGCCCGCGAGCTCGGAGGCAGTGATGGGGTCGATCGCGTTCGTGCGCTCCAGCGACTCCCGCCAACCGCACTCCGCGACGAGGTGGTGTAGCAGATCGGGCCGAGTGTCCAGCCGAACGAGCCATCCGCGGACTGCTGTGAGGGGGATCCTGACCCCCACCGGTTCGAGCAACCCGATCGTCCACGGCCCGGCCGCGGCGACCACCATGTCGCTCGGCATCAGCCCGTCATCGGTCACGACCCCGCGGATCTTGTCGCCGTCCACGATCAGCGAGCGCGCCTTCACATGATGAAGGATCCGCGCTCCGAGCTGCTTCGCCATGAGCGCGAGCGAGACGGTGAGCGCCGCGGGATCCAGTCGATGCGCGTCGTGAATGAGCCATCCCCGCTCGATCGCGTCGTCGAGCGCGGGCTCGCAGGCGCGGAGGCGATCCGCGTCCAGCTCCTCGACCACGACGCCGGCTCGCCGGTAGGCCTCGACGCTTTCCACGGCGCTTGCTTCGTCGTCGTCCAGCGGCACGAGCACCGTGCCGATCGGTCGCCGATCGAGCTCGAACGGGACCGGAGCCGAGGCGCCAAGCGCGAGGTAGCTCGTCAGGCTCACGTCGGCCATCGCTCGGAGCGCTGGGTCGGTCGGCGCGGCCCACAGGCCGGCGTTGCGACCGGACGCGCCGGCGGCCAGCTCGTCCCGCTCGATCAGCGTGACGCTCGCGCCGGCTCGCGCCAGCTCGTACGCGCAAGCGGCTCCGATGATCCCTCCCCCGACGATCACGACGTCCGACACGGGCGCAGCCTAGCGTGCGCTACGCCGTTGATGCAGCCTTCGAGTCCGGCGCTTTCATCGGCAGACGAACGTTGAAAGTGCTTCCTTCGCCGGGAACGCTCTCGACCGTCACCGTCCCCCCGAGATGCTGGACCAGGTCGCGAACCATCGACAGGCCGAGCCCGGCGCCCCGGAAACGGCGGGTCGACGAAGAGTCGACCTGGTAGAAGCGGTCGAAGATCCGTCCGATATCGTTGCGCTCGATCCCGATCCCTCGGTCGCGTACCCAGAACGTCAGGTCGTCGCCGTCGGCGCGCGCGCCGAGCTCGCACGGTGCCCTCTCGGGGGAGTACTTGAGCGCGTTGTCCAACAGGTTCGTGAGCACCCGACCCAACAGCTGCCGATCGGTGTACAGGACCGGGATATCGTCGGGGACCGAGGTCGTGACGCGATCGGCATCGGCCCCAAGGCCCTCGATCGTTTCGCGACAGAGGTCCTCGAACAGCACGCGCCCGATCGAGATCGATAGCTGATCGCTCTCCAGGCGCGACGTGGTGAGCAGGTTCTCGACCAACCCCACCAAGCGGTTGCCTTGGCGTTCCATCCGTTCGAGGAACTCTTCGCGCAGGATCGGATCGTCGGAGAACTGTGGTTGCCGCAAGGTCTTTGCGTACCCGATCAACGCGGTGATCGGCGTGCGCAGCTCGTGCGAGACCACCGCGACGAACTCGCCCTTCATCCGGTTCAGCTCACGGAGCTGATCGACGGTCGCACTCTCCTTCTTCAGTAGGTGCTCCAGGCGCTCCGTCTGAGCGGTGAGGAGCTCGTTCTGTTCGGCGAGACGGTCGGCCAGCGCCCGGCTCTGGAAATACATCTGCCGTGCGAACACGAGCGGAGCCAGGAACACGACCACGGACCAGGCGCCTTCTTCGATGAAGAACCGCGCGATGACGACTCCGAAGAGCGCCAGGCCGATGTAGGAGAGCAGGAACTCGACCGGGCGCCTGCCGTGCATCTTCCGCAGCACCTTGCGAACGGTGAGCCCGTGCTGCAGGGATGCATGCAGGGCGACCAGGATCGCGTTGATCGCGTACGCCGCGATCGTCCCTGCGAGCGCGGCGGGGACCAGGATCCACCAGGGATCGATGATCTCGGCGAACTGGTGGAAGACCACGCTCCCCGCGACGATCGCGAGCGCCATCTGGGAGCGGTTCCACACCGAGCGCAAGAACCCGGTCTCGTGCCGAAGCTCGTGGATATCGGAGGAGCCAACGATCGCGATCATGCCCGCGACAGGCGGGATGTACAGCATCGCGACGCCGATCATGATCGGGAACGACAGCGAAAGTTCGATGTCTTCCCATGCAGGGATCGGGATCAGGTCGACCGCCGCGATGCACACGACGAAGAAGAGCGCCCCCCAGCCGATCATCGTCCAGTCGACCAGCGATGCTTGCCACGCCAGCCAGACGGCGAGCGGGATGATCAGGGCCGCCTCGAGCCCGGTGACGTCGAAGTCACGCGCTGGAGCCGCCGCGGCTGCAGTACCTAGGGCTTCGGGAGCGCTGGGCGTGTTGTCGCGGTTCTGAAGGTCCATCAGGTGGCTGCAGTCTCGGGCTCGGCGATCTTCGGATGCCGTCTCGGCATCGCGAACACGATGAACCACGCGGTGCCCAGCTGCACGCATGTGTCTCCGATCGAGATCGTCTGATCGATCGGCGCCCCGAGCGGGATCACGTCGCCGAGCGGCTCGAGCGAGGTGCCGCCGTCCGCGAGGTGGTGCTTCGCCCCGCCGTTGTGGATCAGGTCGTCAAGCGTCGCGGTTTGGTTCGAGGCGACGAGGGCGTGGCGCGTGACCGGCATCCCCTGGTTGACGGCGATCACCAGCGCGTTCAGGGCCAGACCGGCCAGGATGAGGCCGAAGCCGGGCGCATGGACGTTGACGATCGCGAACGCGATGAGGGCCGCGAACGACGCCAGGAGCAGGACCATGGCGGTGGCGCCTCGGGACGGGATGAACTGGAGAACGGCACCCGCCAACGCGAGCCCCCACCATCGAAGCTTCGCCGAGGGGAAGTCGCGGAACGTCCCGCCGGCGATCAAGCCGACGACCGTCGCCGCCACAACGGTCAACAGGATCAGCCGCACACGTTCTCCCCACCAGGGCACTCCATGCTTGCGATATCGGGGTCCCCCCGCAACGTCTTGAGCTGTCGGCCGAAAGGGTGAGTTCCGGACCCCTAAAGGGCCGACAGATTGTGCCGACAACGAACGGGACAGGAATGTCGAGGAAAGGAGGAGCGATTTGGAACGCCTTAAGCGCACCCTCCTCTCACTCGGTGCCATCGCCGTCTTCTTGATGGCGGCCGGCGCCGGGTGGCGGAACTGAGGCAAGCTCCTTGCCGCAAGGACTGGGCCCGCCGCTTCGCGGCGGGCCCAGCCCCTCGGCATCCCGTCGAGCGGTGCTCTCAGCCGGTCGTGAGAAGGCTCACCACGTACGCGTCACCCGCGCCCAAGTTGGTCTCCCCCTCGAACGCTCCCCCCGCGAATCCGACCACGACGAGCGAACCGCCTTCGATCGTCGACCAGTTCCCGTAGTCGGTCTTCGGTGTCCCGAACTGCGTGGTGAAGCGATCGGTGCCTTGCGTATCGAGCGCCCAGACGAAGACGTCGCTCCGACCTTCGTTCGAGCCGGCGAGATCGCCGAACGTGTAGCCCACGACGTACGGGCCGTTCGCGTCGACGGCGAGGTTCGTCGACCAGTCCTCGGCGGGCGAGCCGCCCTGCCTGGTCCACAGCGTTGTCCCGTCGGCGGCGTCGAGCGCGCGAACGAACGGGTCGCCGCTCCCGCCCCCTTGTCCACCGAACCAGCCGAACGTGGTGCCGGACACGTAGAGGACGTCGTCCTGCATCGTCAGCCCGAACGCGAGATCCTCTGAGCTCGTGCCGAACTCACGCGTCCACACGATCGTGCCGTCGGACCCGTAGCGGCGCACCCATCCGTCGTTGCCGCCGTGGTTGCGTTGACCCGGCAGCGATCCGCGCGTGAACCCGATCGCGAAGAACGAGCCGTCGCCGGCGAGCGCCAGACCGAATCCGATATCGGTCGCGCGGGTCCCGAACTGCTTCGTCCAGCGCTCGATCCCGTTCGGGTCGAAGGCCCGCAGGAACACATCGTCGTGCCCTCGGTTGGTTCCCCCGAGCGCGCCGCCGGTGTTCCCGATGACGATGACGCCGCTCACATCGGCCGCGACCTCGGACGCGATGTCGTCGGCGCTCGTGCCGAACTGCCGCGTCCAGAGCTCGTTCCCGTTCGCGTCGTACTTCCGGACGAAGGAGTCGAAGCCGCCGTTCTTCGTCTGTCCGGGGAGCCTCCCCGCCGTCACGCCGGTGACGTAGATGCCGCCGAGCCCGTCGATCGCCACGAAGAACGCGCGATCGTCGTGCGCCGTCCCGAACTGCCGGATCCACAGGGCGGTGCCGTCTGGAGCGGTCGCGCGCACGAATGCGTCGTTGCCACCGGCCGCCATCTGGCCGGGCAGCGCGCCCGCCGTGGTCCCGGCCACGTAGGTCACGCCGCTCGCATCGATGGCCACTCCCCAAGCTTCGTCGTAGGCATCGGTGCCGAACTGGTCGATCGAGGTCAGCGTGCCCGCGGAGGCCGGCCCGAGGAACGTCAGCAGGAACGCGAAAGCGCTCATGACGGCGAACGGGAGTCGATGACGGACCGGGTCCTCCTCAGATGGCGTTGCTCGCACGGTACTCCGAGCCCGTCGTGCGGCCAAGGAACCCACATCTTCTAGAATCATCGACGGAGACGTGCCTGAGAGGCCGAAAGGAGCCGCCTGCTAAGCGGTTAAGGGGGTAACACTCCTTCCCGGGTTCGAATCCCGGCGTCTCCGCCGGAGAAGTAAGGTGAGTGGGCCGTCAGCATGAGGGAGGCGAACGGTGCCAGCCAAGAAGGTTGCAGCCAAGAAGGTCGCCGCCAAGAAGCCCGCGGGCTCCATGCAAGCGAGACGAGGCGACCACATCTTCATCGACTCACCCCAGGTGGGCTCACCACCCCGCGAAGGAGAAGTCTTGAAGGTCATCGTCGGTCAGGTGAGCGTGAGTTACCGCGTGAAGTGGTCGGATGGGCATGAGACGCTCATCTCGCCCGTTGCAGGCGTCGCCCACATCGTCCGAGCCTAGGGCGCAGATCGCCCTGAGCCCGACTGCTAACCTTGATGACCTGCGCCGGTAGCTCAATGGATAGAGCATCTGACTACGGATCAGAAGGTTGGGGGTTCGACTCCCTCCCGGCGCGCCAGGGTTGCGAAGACCATGTGAGAACTGGCCGAGCCGCTACCGCCACCAGCCGAACAACGCCGTCATCGCGAAGAACGCCAGGCCCCCGATGACAAGACCGCCGATGACAACGTTCCACGCTTTGCGTGTGCTCGGCGAGAGCGGCCCGTCGCGGTGGGTCTGACCAGGCCCGTACATGCCGGGGCCGAAGTACGAGGTCGGTGGGACGTTCCTCTCCGACAGGGTCCGGCGTCGTTTCCAGCGGCTGCCCATCGCAACAGGGTAGACCCCGGTCGTAGGCCGGGCAGAAGGGCTGCAGAGCTGTGGGGAGAGGCACATCGACGTAGGCTCGTATCCGTGGAGGAGCCGCGCATAGACAAGTGGGCCGAGTGGGTCCTCGATCGCGGACACGGAGGACTCGACGAACCGGAACGCGTCGACCTCGACCACCTCGGTCCGATCCGCGATCGGGTGCTCGACAACGCCGCGATCGTGCCCGGCGACACGGTGCTCGACGTGGGCGCGGGCCAGGGCTTGATCGCGTTCGCCGCTCTTGATCGCGTGGGTGATCGCGGCACGGTGATCTTCAGCGACATCTCCGAATCACTCCTCGACCATTGTCGTTCGACCGCCGAGCGCTTGGGTGTGTCCGATCACACCCGTTTCGTCCGCGCCGCGGCCGAGGACCTCTCGCCCATCGAAGATGCGAGCGTCGACGTAGTTACCGCGCGCTCGGTCCTGATCTACGTGTCGGAGAAGGAGCAAGCCTTCCGAGAGTTCCACCGCGTGCTCCGGCCCGGCGGTCGCCTGTCGATCTTCGAGCCGATCAACCGCTACTTCGAGGTGCGAGAGGATGACTTCTGGGGGTTCGACGCCTCCGAGGTCCGCGATCTCGTCGCGAAGATGAACGCCTACGAGGGGCGGGACGACGAGCCGGACGATACCGACCCGATGATGAACTTCGGTGAACAGGATCTCTATGAATGGGCGCGCTCGGCGGGGTTCGATGAGGTCCGCATGACGCTCGTGGTCGAGCGGAAGCCGGGCAGTTGGGTCAAAGACTGGGACTCGTTGCTCAAGACAGCCCCGAACCCGAACGCACACACCGTGGGAGAGATCATCAAGAGTGCTCTCACACCGGGGGAGGCGTCACGCGTCGAGTCCGTGTTGAGGCCGGTCGTCGATCAGCAACGCGCCGTGATGGAGTCCGCGTTCGCATACTTGGGCGCGACATAACGAAGCCGCACTCAGACTTCAGGCGTGGGATTGGGCTGCGCTGAGCAGCGCGCCGATCGCGGTCGCGTTGCCCATCGCCTCGTCCACCGCCAGATGACGAGGCGGCTCGAGACCGCGGATCGCACGGTGGATGTGACGGAGCGCCGGTGTGAACGAGTGCTCGCCCTTCGGCGCCGCGGGTTGGATCTGCACGACGTTGCCGTCGCGCAAAACGATCAGCTGATCGTCGTCTCCGGGATGGAACGGGTTGGTCGTGCGGATCTCACCGCCGGTGCCGAGCACTCGCGTCAACGTGTCGTACCCACTCAGGAAGCCGCACGAGAACACCAACCGGCGGTCGCCCGGGAACGCGAGCGCACCCCACAGCTCCGTGTCGACACCGGTCCCGATCCACACGGCGTCGGCGATCGCTCGCGAGAGGTCCGGTTCGTCGTCGAAGAGCAACCGGGCCAGGCGGATGGGATAGCAGCCCACGTCCTGGATCGATCCGCCCGCCAGCTCGGCGAACAGCCGGATGTCGTCGGGGTCATCCAACAGGAAATGGAACCGCGACACGATCTCGTGGACATCGCCGATCGCGCCGTCGGCGATCAACCGTTGCACCCGATCCATCTGCTCGTGGAAGGGGAAGACGAACGCCTCCCACAACGGGCCAGGCGAAGCGCGCGCTACATCGAGCACGCGTTCCGTCTCCTCGGGTGTCGCGCAGAGCGGCTTCTCGCAGAAGACGGCCTTCCCGGCCTCGAGTGACGCGATCGTCCATTCGGCGTGTAGGCCGTTCGGGAGCGGGATGTACACGGCCTCGATCTCCGGATCGGCGATCACGTGTTCGTACCCCGCGACGCCGCGCGTCACGCCTTGGTCGGTCGCCCACGCTTCCGCACGCGCGGCGTCGCGCGACGCAACGGCGAGCGCGACGCCGTCGCCCGTCTCGCGGAGCGCCGGCAAGAACGCGCTCTCCGCGATACCCGCGGTCCCGAGGATGCCCCAACGGACGGGCTCGTCGTTCGTGTCCACACCCGGACCCTACCAAGGCGCGTCGCGGAGCCCGTCTCCTCGACTCCGTATGCTCGGCGGATGGGCGACACCCGCGGGAAGCTCGACCGGATCGGCATCCTGCGCCCACTCACGATCCGAGACTTCGCGTTCTTGTGGACCGGGACGTCGGTGTCGATGGTAGGCGACGGCATCTACGTCGTCGCCATCGCGTGGCAGGTTTACCAATTGTCGAACACCCCGACGGCGCTGGCCGCCGTCGGCATCGCCTGGTGGTTGCCGCAGCTCTTCCTCTTGCTCGGGTCGGGTGTGCTCTCGGATCGGATGGACCGCCGGCACCTGATGATCGTCGGCGACGTCGTCCGGTTCTTCGCGATCGGCACCGTCGGCGTGCTCTCGCTCGCCGGCGCACTCACCATCCCGCGGCTGATCGGCCTCGCCGTCGTCTACGGGATCGGGCAGGCGATCTTCGGACCCGCGTTCTCATCGATCGTGCCGAGCATCGTGCCGCCGGATCTGCTGGTCGAAGCGAACTCGCTCGGGCAGTTCGTGCGACCGTTCGCGATGACGCTCGTCGGACCGTTCGTGGGTGGATTGCTGGTCGGCGGACTGGGGCTCGGGTGGGCGTTCCTCGCGGACGGGCTCTCGTTCGGATTCTCTGCGCTGATGATCCTGCTGATGCGCACGCGGCCGGCCGAGCGCGACCCGGAGGATCGCACGTCGCTCTGGTCGGACACGAAAGAGGGCGTGCGCTACGTGCGTCGGAACACCTGGCTCTGGGCCGCGATGGTCGGGGCGTTCGTCAGCTTGCTGTGTACGTGGGGGCCGTGGGAGACACTCGTGCCGTTCATCGTGAAGAACGCGCTCCACGGCTCGGCGATCGACCTCGGGCTGGTCTTCGGCGCAGGCGGGGTCGGCGCGGTGCTCGCCGCTGGGATCATGGGGCAGCGCGCCGCGCTCCCGCGGAGGGCGATCACATTCCTCTACCTCGCGTGGGCGTTCGGCATGCTGATGACGACCTTCTTCGGCGTGGTCACGGCCGTCTGGCAGGCGATGATCGTGGCCTTCTTCGCCGAGGGCGCCATCACGTTGCTGGTGGTGGTCTGGATCACGCTGATGCAGCAGCTCGTCCCGTCCGAGCTCCTGGGACGCGTCTCGAGCCTCGACTGGATGATCTCGACGGGAGGCGTGCCGTTGTCGTTCGCGATCGTCGGTCCCCTCGCCGGCGTGATCGGCGCGCGCGCCACGTTGGTCTGGGCGGGCCTGTTGGGCGCAGGGGTGACGATCGCGTTCCTGTTCATCCCCGGTGCACGCGGCCCGGAGCGGGACGGCACCCTCGTGCGATGACGGCGAGCCTCCCGCTGATCCTACTGCCGCCGTCCGAGGGCAAGGCTCCGGGCGGGGATGGACCACCCTGGATCCCGGGGTCGATGTCGATCGATCTCGACGAACACCGAGTCGCGGCGCTCATCGCTCTCGCGAAGGCGATGCGGGGGAGCGAGGCCGCACGGGCAAAGCTCCTCGGCGTGAAGAGCCGTGCGCTGCACACGGCCACGGAAGCCGACCGCGACGCGCGCAGGTCGCCGACGAGACCCGCGATCGAGCGGTATACCGGCGTCCTGTACGACGCGCTCGATCACGGCTCACTCACCGCGGCGCAACGACGCCGGCTCGACGAGAGCGTGGTGATCTTCTCGGGACTCTGGGGACTCGTCGCGCCGTCCGATCCCATCCCGGACTACAAGCTCAAGATGGGTGCGTCCTTGCCCGGCTTCGGCAAGCTGTCGTCCTGGTGGCGTGACGAGTTGTCGGCGCGACTGGCCGAACGCGCATCGAGCCGCCAGGTCTGGAACCTGCTTCCCATCGAGCACGCCGCCGCGTGGCGACCGCCAGACGGCCTGCCGCAGTGGACGGTTCACTTCCTGGAGCGGCGCCCGGACGGATCACTCGCCGCCGTCTCTCATCGCAACAAGGGGCTCAAGGGGGCGCTGGTCCGCCATCTGCTCGCGCACCCGTCTATCGAGCCGGCGGATCTGCGCGGATGGGGCGATGAGCGTGACGTGGTCCTATCGTTCATCTGACCACCGGTAGACTGCGGGGCCATGGAGTACACGCACCTCGGGCGGCTCGGTTTGGTGGTCAGCCGCCTCTGTCTGGGCACGATGAACTTCGGTCCGCACGCCTCCGAGCTCGACAGCGACGCGATCATGGACTCGGCCGTGGCGCATGGGATCAACTTCTTCGATACCGCGAACGTGTACGGGCGACACCTGGGTGTCGGCGCCACCGAGGAGCTCATCGGCCGTTGGTTCGCCAAGGGTGGCGGTCGCCGAGAGAAGGTCGTCCTGGCCACCAAGGTGTATGGGCAGATGGGCGATTGGCCGAACGAGGGCCGGCTGTCGGTGCTCGCCATCCGCAAGGCGTGCGACGCCTCGCTCAAGCGTCTACGCACGGATCACATCGACCTGTATCAGATGCATCACATCGATCGTGACGCGTGGTGGAACGAGGTCTGGCAGGCGATGGAGCTCCTCGTGCAGCAGGGCAAGATCCTCTACGTCGGTTCGAGCAACTTCGCAGGATGGCACATCGCGCGCGCGAACGAGATCGCGCGCGCGCGGAACTTCCTGGGGCTCGCGTCGGAGCAGAGCCTCTACAACCTGAACGCGCGAACGATCGAGCTCGAGGTGCTCCCCGCGGTGCAGGAGTACGGCATGGGGCTGATCGTCTACAGCCCGCTCGCCGGCGGGTTGCTCGCCGGCGCCGTCTCGAAGGTCGAAGAGGGGCGTCGCTCGAGCGAGTACCTCCAATCGGAGATCGACACGAACCGCGACCGGCTGCACCAATGGGAGGCGCTCTGCGCCGAGCTCGGGGAGCGGCCCTCCGACGTCGCGCTCGCGTGGCTCCTGGCGCAGCCGGGCGTGACCGCGCCGATCATCGGCCCCCGCACCGTCGAACAGCTGAACGCGTCGATGCGCGCGCTCGAGATCCAACTGGGGCACGAAGTGCTCACCAGGCTCGACGAGATCTTCCCCGGGCCCGGCGGCGCGGCGCCCGAAGCCTACGCCTGGTAGCCCAGGGCGGTTTCGATCTCGCGCGCGGTTGCGACCACCGCTGAGGCGTAGCGCTTCGCGCCGATCCGCCCGATCCGCGAGAGCGGGCCCGAGACCGACACGACCGCGATGAGTGCGTCGTACGGTCCGAGGATCGGCGCGCTGACCGATGACACGCCGGGTTCGCGCTCGCCGACGCTATCGGCCCAACCTTGTCGCTTCGCCGTGATGACCTGCTGACCTAGTTGGGCCGCGTCGCCCTCTTCGAGTTCGGCCATCAGTCGCTGTTGATCGTCGGGGTTCGTCCAGGCGAGGAAGATCTTGGCGGCCGATCCGCGGGTGAGTGGGAGCGCCGCTCCCACGGGAACGATCGTCCGCAGCTCGCTCGACGATTCGGCCGTGTCGATGCACACACGCTCGTCGAGCGAGCGAACGAAGAGCTGGGCCGTCTCTCCGGTGGTTCTGCTCAGCCGATCCAGCGCCGGATGGGCGAGCTCTCGAAGCGGGAGCTCGCGCAGGGCTCGGTGCGCCAGCCGGAGCAACCTGGGGCCGAGGTGATAGCCGCGGGCGCCGCTGAAGCTCAGAAGATCCTGAGCCTCCATCGCCTGGAGCAGGCGGTGCGTCGTCGATCGGGAGAAGCCGGTGGCCCGTACGACATCGGACAGACTTCGGGTCCGTCCGTCCTCCACGGCATCCAGGATGGCGACCACGCGGTCGAGGACTCCCACGCCGGTGCCGGCGTCTGGAGTGGGCCGAGGTGGTCGTGCTATGCTCACGTCTCGCATATTGGTATCACGTCCCAGTATTTGGGACAACCCGCCGGAGAAAACGATGCGACCCGCGCGAACGAGACGGAGGAGATCCACCGATGGCGCAGACGCTCGCCGAGAAGGTCTGGGAACGCCATGTCGTTCATCGCGCCGACGGCGAGCCCGATCTCCTCTACGTGGATCTGCATCTCGTCCACGAGGTCACCAGCGCGCAGGCCTTCGACGGGCTCCGGTTGCACGGCCGCCCCGTCCGCCGCCCCGACCTCACCGTCGCGACGATGGACCACAACGTGCCCACGGCCGGGCTCGATCGTCCCCTCGAAGATCCCATCTCCGCCACGCAGATCGACACGCTGGCGCGCAATTGCAAGGAGTTCGGGATTCGTTGCTACGCGATGGGTGATCC
>JBOGVK010000089.1:0-2778 GCA_050692375.1 Actinomycetota bacterium | reverse complement strand
CCCTCGTAGCACTGCAGCCGGATGAGGATATGGCCGGTCACGAGCGAGATGGCCTTCGCGAACTCGGTCTTCCCTACCCCCGCCGGTCCCTCACAGAGGACGGGCTTCTCCAGTCGGTCGGCCAGGTAGGCCGTGACCGCTACGTGATCGTCGGCCAAGTACTGGGCGTCGGCCAAGCGCGACTTCACGTCGTGGGGCGACTCGAACCGCTTCATCGATCTCCCGAGGAGGCTACCGGTTCTTCACCCGCGGTCTCCGGAGGCATCGTGCGTGCCCGGATCTGCACGGGGAAGAACGAGATGTTCCATCGGTCGACGACGAGTCCCCAGATGCCCTTCGGGGCCTTGAGCATCACGACGATGGCCACGCTCCCGAAGATGATCAGGTACCACGACCCCAGATCGGCCAAGTATTGCTGCAACAAGAAGTAGACGAGCGTCCCGACGATCGGGCCGGTGATCGTTCCGAGCCCGCCGATCACGACCGCGAAGATCATGAACGCCGTCCAGTTGACGCTGAAAGCGGCATCGGGCTGCACCCGGAGCAGGCTCAGATAGATCACGGCTCCCGTCAGACCGCAGATGGTCGATGCGACCACGTACACGATGAACTTCGTTCGGAGCACGTCGATGCCGAGGGTCGGTGCCGCGCCTTCCCGATCGCGAACCGCGCGAAGGGCCAAGCCGAGCCTGCCGCGCAAGAGCCGGTAGACGAGCAGGACCGATCCGACACCGAGCCCCAGGGCGATCCAGTACGTCACGTAGCCACGGAGGGTCCGGTCCACGTTCACCGCGGCGGTGATGGTGGCCCCGGAGCCTCCTCGAAGCTGGGAGGTGTTCGCCACGATGAGCCGGTAGACCTCCGCGACCACCCACGTCCCGATCGCGAAGGCGCCGCCACGCAGGCGGAAGACGAGTGCGGCGGTGGGCAGCGAGAGGATCATGGCAACGATGGCGGCCAGGAGGACGGCCAGGAACAGGTTCACGCCCAGGTTCTCCGCAAAGACCAGCAACGCATACCCGCCGATCCCGATGTACGCCTGCTGTCCGATCGAGACGAGGCCCGCGAATCCCGCGAGGAGGTTCCACATCTCCGCCAGTGCCAAGAGGTAGAAGAACTGAACGAGCGTCCGCAGGAAGCTGTCGACGAACAGCATCGGAGCGAACGCGAGGAAGACGACGCCCGTCCCCGCCACGAGGGCGCCCCACCGACTCGCCCGCGTGCTCCGCTCGATGACGACGTCGGTCCTCACGACCGGGCCCCTTGCGGTCCGAACAATCCTGTTGGGCGAACCGCGAGCACCGCCAAGAACACCAGATCGCCGGCCAGCACCGCCCAACCCGGGGAGATCTCTGCCCCGATGTTCTGTGCCACGCCGAGGACGATGCCGCCGACGAGCGTTCCCCACAACGAACCGAGCCCTCCGATGATGACCGCTTCGAAAGCGAAGATCAGCAGCACGGGTCCGTCGAGCGGACCGAACGTCGTCCGGATCCCCAGGAACACGCCGGCGACGCCGACCACCGCGAGGGCAAGGCCCATCGCCAGCGCATACAGGTGACGGTTGTTGATGCCCATGAGTTGCGCCGCCTCTTGATCATCGGCGGTGGCGCGCAGGGCACGCCCGAACATCGTCCGGCTGAACACAAGCTGCAATCCGATCAGGATCGCAACCGCCACGAGGAACGTGATGAACGGATACCAACCGATCGCCAGCCTGTTCGTGAGCTGGATGCTGACGTTCTCGATCCTCCCGGCATCCAGGCCGCGGGAGTCCGCCGAGAATCCTTGCAGCAGCGCGTTCTGGATGATCACCGCCAACCCAAAGGTCACCAGCACGGGAGGGAGCAGGCCGGCGCCGAGCGTCGAGTTGACCACGATCCGTTGCAAGACATAGCCGACGACGAACATCACCGGGACCACGATGACGAGCGTGACGAGCGGGTTGAGTCCGGTGGTCTCGACCAGCACGACGGCGAGGAACGCCGCCATGATGGCCAGGTCCCCGTGTGCGAGGTTCACTACGCGCATCACGCCGAAGATCAGCGACAGGCCGGTGGCGAAGAGGGCATACAACCCCCCGAGCAAGATCCCTTGCATGATCGCGGCGATCCAGTTCACGCGGTCACGCCGTTCTCCATCCCGAAGTACGCGGCCGAGATCCGCTCCCTGGAGAGCTCCGAGGGCGCGCCTTCAAGCGAGATCCGACCCTCCAAGAAGCAATAGGCCCGATCCGCGATCCGCAGCGCTTGGGTGACGTCCTGCTCGACCACGACGAGCGTGGTGCCGTCCGAGACGATCGCCGGGATCGACCGGTACAGCTGCTTGACGACGATCGGTGCCAGCCCGAGAGAGATCTCGTCCATCAGGAGCAGCCGGGGATTCGCCATGAGCCCGCGACCGATCGCGAGCGCTTGCTGCTCCCCTCCGGACAGGACGCCCGCGGGTCGCCTCTCGATGTCGGCGAGCAAGGGGAACAACTCGAGGACGCTCGCCACCGACCATCGGCCGGGACGGCGAGCATAGGCGCCGATGAGCAGGTTCTCCCGCACGGAGAGATCCGGGAAGATCCTGCGGCCCTCGGGCACGAGCGAGATCCCCATCCTCACGCGCTCGTATGAGAAACGGCCGGCGACGGAAGCGCCGCCGAAACGGATCGCCCCGGTCGGCGCGGGAAGCAGGCCCGCGACCGTATTGAGGAACGTGGACTTCCCGGCGCCGTTCGCACCGATGATGGCGACGACCTCCCCCTCCTCGACATGCAGGCTGATCCCGAAG
>JBOGVK010000088.1:0-4605 GCA_050692375.1 Actinomycetota bacterium | reverse complement strand
GCCCCGCTCCGCTTGCCCAGCCATCCCATACCCCGCTCCGCGGGGCCGCCGCCACCGTGACCCCGCCAAGCTTGCCCTCAAGCCATCCACTGTCCGACTCCGATTTCCACTCCGCGGTGGGTTCCGTGGACGATTCGCTCGACATCTCTTATTCGTGGGATGCGGGGGAGGCGATGGGGGCGTTCTTGGAGGGGTTGCGGGATGGGCGCGTGATGGCGACGTATTGCTCGTCGTGTGAGCGGACCCTTGTGCCGCCACGGAAGTTCTGTGAGCGGTGTTTCCGGCCAACGGATCGGTGGGTGGAGGTGGAGGCCGTGGGTCTCGTTGAAACGTTCTCGATCTGCCATGTGTCGTGGGACATGCGGGCGCTCGATCCACCCGAGCTGCCGGCCGTTATCCGGCTGGACGGCGCCAGCCAGGGCGGGTTCCTGCACAAGTTGGGCGAGGTTGCGCCGGATGACGTACGGATCGGCATGCCGGTCGAGGCGGTCTGGCGTCCACTCGAGGCGCGAACGGGCTCGATCCTGGACATCGCGTACTTCCGGCCACGTGCGGGTGGCGAGGCCTGATGGCGCGAACCGTCGACGGCACGCTCCCGGTCGCGTTCCACTACACGCCGGGCGTGGGCAACACCGCGTTCTTCGAGGCGCTCCGCGACCGCGGCGTGCTGCTCGGATCGCGCTGCGAGGCGTGCGCGTTCACGTATCTTCCCGCGCGCATCTTCTGCGAACGCTGCTTCGCGGAGCTCGCGGCGGACACTGAGTGCGGCCCCGGAGGAACGCTCGAGTCGTTCACAGTGGGCTACGTCGGCATCGACGGCGAACCCCTCGACGAACAGGTGACCATCGGCCTGGTGAAACTCGACAACGCCGGCACCGTGCTGATGCACCTCCTGATCGGCGACATGACATGGCAGATCGGCATGCGAGTGGAAGCCGCGGCGACGACCGATCGAACCGGCTCGATCCTCGACATCGAAGGCTTCCGGCCAGCATGAACCTCGAACACTCGCCCCACCGATCGGAATGTCCGGAGTTGAAAGGAGGGATCATGGTATTGGTCCAGTTCCGCGTCCGCGTTCCCGATGTCGCGCGCTTCAAGGCGACGCAGGCGAGATACGCGCCGATGATGGAAGAACTCGGAGGGCGCAACAATCGCGCCTACTCCGCCGAGTCCGACCCGAATGAGGTCACGACGTTCAGCGAGTGGGAGTCCCACGACGCGATGATGGCCGCGACCGACAAGTTTGGCGAGGACTTCAACCGCGATGCCGGCACCGAGGGCATCGAATGGGAGACCCGCATCTGGCACGACCTGTAGCGCGCGAGGAACTTGCCCGCGACGGACGTTTCCGGCGCGTGGTTCCGCTCAGGATCGGAGGGTAGGCTCCGGCGATGGACTTTGACCTAACGCCGGAGCAGGAAGCGTTCCACGGCGTCGTGCGCGAGTTCGCGGAAGAGGTCGTCGCTCCCCAGGCGGCCGAGTCCGACCGGGAGGAGCGGTTCCCGGTCGAGGTCGTGAAGCAGATGGGGGCGCTCGGGCTGTTCGGGCTTCCGTTCCCGGAGGTCTACGGTGGCTCCGACGGCGACGCGATCACGCTTTGTTTGGCGATCGAGGAGCTCGGACGGGTGGACCAATCCGTCGGCATCACGCTCTCTGCGGCCGTGGGCCTGGCCGGCATGATGATCCACCGGTTCGGGACCGACGAGCAGAAGGAGCGCTGGCTCGCTCCGCTCTGCCGTGGGGAGGCGCTGGGGTCGTTCGCGCTCACCGAGCCCGACGCCGGTTCCGACGCCGCCGCCGCGCGAACGACCGCGCGACTCGACAACGGCGAGTGGGTGATCGACGGCGCCAAAGCCCTCATCACCAACAGCGGGACGCCGCTCACGACCTTCCACGTGGTTGCCGCGGCGACCGAACCGGGCGGCGGCCCGAAGGGTCTCTCGACGATCGTCGTGCCTGCGGACGCGCCGGGCATCGTCGTGGAGCACTCGTACCGCAAGCTCGGCTGGCATGCGAGTGACACGCACGGGCTCACGTTCGAGGGCTGCCGCGTCCCCGAAGCGAACCTGCTCGGCGAGCCTGGGCGCGGGTTCCCGCAGTGCTTGGAGATCCTCACCGGCGCGCGGATCTCGATCTCGGCGCTCGCCGTCGGGCTCGCGCAAGCGTGCCTGGACGCGAGCGTCGCGTACGCGAAGGAGCGCACGGCGTTCGGTCGGCCCATCGGGGCGAACCAGATTATCCAGTCGAAGATCGCGGACATGCGCGCGAAGGTCGAGACGGCGCGCCTGGCGACCTACCGCGCCGCATGGTTGAAGGACCAGGGACGTCCGCATGTCGCCGAGGCGTCGCTCGCGAAGCTGATCGCGAGCGAAGCGGCGGTCGACTGCGCGCGCGAGGCCGTGCAGATCCACGGCGGGGCGGGCTTCATCGAGGAGTCACCCGTCGCGCGCTTCTACCGGGACGCGAAGGTGCTCGAGATCGGCGAGGGCACGAGCGAGGTGCTCCGGCTGATCCTGGCGCGCGACCTCGGCCTGCCGGAAGCGTTCTAAGCGTGCCGGCCGGGCGCTACGCGGTCTTCGACGGCGACGGCGTGCGCGTCGGGACCGAGGAGTTCCGATGCGCGCCCGGCCCGATGGGCTGGCGCTACTTCTCCGACGTGCAGACGTCCGATCCCACGCCGCACCTCGAGACGATCGACGTCGTCGTAGACGCCGAGTGGCGCCCGGTGCGGCTCCGCGTCGACACGGGCGAACATCAGATCCTGCTGGAGCCGCACGGCGAGATGCTCGAAGGGTTCCGCGATCGGGTCGCGATCGAGCTGCCTTGGGGACCCGACCGGCACATCGACTACTTCACGCCCGCGACGAACCTCATCACAACGAATCGCATCGCGGGAACGACCGACATCGACGTGGTGTACCTGGCGCCGGTCACCATGGAGCCGACGCTCGAGCGACAGCGTTACGAGGTGGTCGGCGATGAGGAGGTCGACACGCCGGTCGGCCGGTTCGCGGCCACGAGGTGGCGCTACACGTCGCTCGGCGACGGCTGGACGGCGGACCTCTGGGTCGCGGGCGACCTGGTCGTCCGCTACGACCGGTTGTTCGACCTGGAGTGGTACGACCCGGGGGCCTCCGGCCCCCGGGTCCTCGACTGAGACGGAGACTGCCCCCTTAAGCGACCTTGTGGGCCTCGACCTCGATCTCGAGGTCGACCTTCTTGCTGACCAGGAACCCACCGGTCTCCACGGCCATGTTCCAGTTGACGCCCCAGTCCTCGCGCTCGATCGTCACCTTGGCGGACGCGGCGAGCAAAGGGGTCTCCCCATCCATGCCCGGCCCCGCTCCCAAGAACTCTCCGGTGAGCGTGACGGGCTTCGTGACGCCCTTGATCGTGAGATCCCCATCGAGCTCGAAGTTCGCTCCGCCGGTCGGACGGACCGCGGTGCTCGCGAACGTGATCTTCGGGTACTCCTCGATCAAGAGGAAGTCGCCGCTCTTCAGGTGCTCGTCGCGCTTGTCCGTGTCCGTCTTGATGCTCGCGGTCTTGATCTCCACCTTGACGGACGAGTCTTCGGGCCTCTCGGCCACCTCGATCGCCCCGGAGAAGTCCGTGAACCGCCCGCGCACCTTCGACAACATGTGACGCGCGACGAACTCGACCGTCGTGTGGGCGATGTCGAGCTCGTACCTGCCGGCGGGCGGCATCGCGATGCCTTCCATACCCTCGATCTCCCTGGCTGCCTGTGCCATCGCCAACCTCCTCGTTCCCTGGCCTCCGCCTGCTGCGGCGACCGACATACGCACTAACCAGGGAATAGTTCCTCTGTATTCCAGAGTTACTGAAGATATCTTGGCTGCTGACCGATGCCACTCGGGGACCGGCGCGAACCCTAAGATGAGGCCCACATGGATATCGCGAACGAGCACGTGGATGGGATCTGTCAGCACTTCCAGCGAGCGGCCGACCTGCTCGGGAAGCGCTGGAGCACGCTGATCGTGAGCGCCATGCTGTCCGGAGTGAGCCGGTTCTCCGATATCCGCGACGCGGTCGCGCCCATCTCCGACACGCTGCTCTCGGACCGATTGAAGCAGCTCGAGGCCGACGGGATCATCCGCCGCGACGTCACGCCCTCGACCCCGGTCCTGATCGAGTACCACCTGACCGACGAGGGCCGAGACCTCGAGCGCGTCATCGAGGAGCTTCGCAGCTGGGCCGAGCGCTGGGCGGAAGCGCCCGTCGCGCCCTGACAGTCAGGCCTCGTCGAGCAGCGTGAACAGCGCGGAGTGATCCAGTTCGCCACGACCGGCGTCGTCGACCAGCCGGTCCAGCTGGGCGGCCACCACCGCGAACGAGGGAACCGCCGACCCGCTCTCGCGCGCCGCGTCCAACACGATGCGTGCATCCTTGCGATGCAGCCGCGCACGGAATCCGGGCTCGAAGGCACGATCGAGCATCCGCTGTCCGTGCACCTCGAGGATCTTCGAGCCGGCGAACCCGCCAAGCAGCGCCTCTCGCACCTTCGCGGCGTCCACGCCCGAGCGCGCCGCCAGCACCAGCGCCTCGGCGACCGCCTCGATCGTCGCGGCCACCACCAGCTGG
>JBOGVK010000087.1:0-14178 GCA_050692375.1 Actinomycetota bacterium | reverse complement strand
TGAACACGGTCAGCCGGCGTTTGGGGATCTCGACGCTGACGTCCTTGAGGTTGTTCACCCGCGCGCCCTGCAGGCGGATCAGGTCGTGGCGGTCGGCAGGCGAGCTCAGGCTTCAGCTCACCGCCTTCTTCACGAGCGCGGCGAGCTTCTTCTCATCCGCCGCGGTGAGCTTCGTCACCGCGAAGGAGGTCTGCCACATGGTGCCGTCATCGAGGTGCGCCGATTCTTCGAACCCGATCGTCGCGTACCTCGACTTGAATTTGTCCGCGCTCTTGAAGAAGCAGACGATCTTGCCGTCCCGGGCGTACGCGGGCATCCCGTACCAGGTCTTCGGCACGAGGTCCGGCGCGCTGGCCGTGACGATCGCGTGGAACCGCTCGGCCAAGACGCGATCTGCCCTCGGCATCTCGGCGATCTTCGCGAGCAGCTCGCCTTGCCCGGCCTCCCGGTCCTGGTTCGCGCGCGCTTCCGCCTTCAGCTCCCGGGCGCGCTCCTTCATCGCAGCCCGCTCGTCGGCCGTGAATCCCTTGGACGTCATGGCGGACGTCTGCGTGCTCTTCGTTGCGGGTTTCCTCTCAGCCATCGCGAAGCACCTCCTCCGGATGGTCATGCTAGCTGCGGCTCGAGGCCGGCGCTTCTCGATCCCTGGTCGGTCGCCCTAGTCGAGCAGGGCGGAGAACGCTCGTTGCGAGTCGGTCAACCGTTCCGACAGCATCGTCGCGAGCCACCGATGCAACGCGGCAGCCGTGTCCGGATCCTCGGCCTCCATCCGCTCGATCGAAGCACGGCTCAATCGCAGCACCACGCTCGGCGTCTCGGCGACCACGTCGGCCGTTCGCGGAACCCCCGTGTACAAGGCCACCTCTCCCACCACGACCCCGGGGCGGACGGTGCTCAGCCGCATCGTCGTGCCGTCGGGCATCAGCAACTCGACCTTCAGCCGGCCCGACTCCAGGACGAACAGGTCGTCGGGCGGATCCCCGTGGTGGATGAGCACGGTTCCTTCGGGAAGCTCCTCGCGCTCGACGTAGGTCCGCAGGTTCGGCGGTAGCTCGGCAAGGCCCGAGCCCGCCGGTAGTCCGTCGGTCTCCCCCGCGAGCAATCCGTCCTCGCATCGCTGCAGGCCGTGGTCCAGGTCGGCTTCGAACCGGATGACCCCGTCCGTGGACATCCCTCCGCGTTGAAGCTGACCCCTCAGCCGATCCGACGCGCCGGCGAACACGAGCTCGAACCCGTTCGCCTCTGCGAGCTGCGCCACCTTGAGGAGGGAGAGCACCGCCGACGCGTCGATGCCGGTGACGCGACGGAGATCGATCACCAGGGATCGCAACGGTCCGGCCGCCAGCCGCGTGCGTACCCGATCGAGGACCCCGCTGGTGGTCCCGAAGAACATGAACCCGCTCACGCGGAGGACCTGGACGCGGTCGGCGAGCGCCTGGAGGGCGGCACGCTCACCGGGCGGACGGCCGACGTTGCTGCGGTAGGTGGTCCCGAACGCGACCTCGTGCACGAGCTCGACCCGGCCGTAGTTGATCGCGAACAAGATGACCGCGAGGACGAGGCCGACGACGAGTCCGACCAACAGACCCTTCGTGACGATCGTAGCCAGGATCGCGAGGACGATCAGATATTCACCAACCGGCAACGACCGGCGCAGGTCGATGACCCACGAGACGATGAATGACAGGCCGAGGAACACCAGCACACCGCTCACGACCATCCGCGGGATCAGCCCGACGAGAGAGCCGCCGAACAAGACGACCGCGAGCGGGACGAGCGCGGCCACCAAGCCGGCCGCCCGTCCGTCGACGGCCATCTGCTGTGCGAGCGACGTCAGGCTCAGCGCGTGGTACCCGGGGATCCCGCCGAAGAGGCTCGACACCGTGTTGACCAACCCCGCGTCGCGAAGCTCCTCGTTCGAGTCGAAGTCGGTGTGGAGCAGCAACTCGGTCCCACTCACGTTGAAGAGGCACGCGATCACGGCGACGAACACGGCCGTGGCGATCCCGGGGGTCTGGTGGAGCACCGCCGACCAATCCGCGCCGGCGACCGCGTGGATGGTCCACGGATGCCACAGCCGCGTGGACTGGAACGGTCCGAGCAACCAGAGTCCCGTGCGCGCGGACTCGATGGACGAGCCCGTGACGACCATCCCGATCGCGAACAGCACGAGCCCGATCCCGATCATCGCCGGGATCACGAGCGGCCGCCGCACCACGCGGGTCGCCACCAACACGAGCACACCGAAGGCGAGCGCAGGGCCCCAGCGGACGAGCTCGAACGGGTCCACGAACGCGCGGATCGTTCCCAGCTCCAGGGGCATCCCCGCCGAGACCCGCAGACCGCCCTTGATGAGCAACCACCCGGTACCGGCGAGGAAACCGCCGACCACCGGATACGGGATGAACCGCGCGAGGTTCCCGAGCCGGAACGTCCCGAGCATCAGGAACGTGATCCCGGTGAGCAACGTCAGCACCAGGGTCGTCGCGACCACGGTGAGGAACGCTTGATAAGGGCCCCCGACCGTATGGAGGGCAGCGTTCGTGGCGACGAGCGCGAGGACGGCCGTCGCCGCGTCCTGAACGGTGCCGACCACGCCACGGGCGCCCGCCCTCCATGCCAAGATCGCGAGCGTCAGCGAAGCGGCGACGAGGTACAGGCCGATGCCGTCCGGCAGGAATTGCGCGAGGTAGCCGCTGTACACGAGAGCCGCGAACGAGACGGCGAGAACCACCTCGACGACCCCGATCACGGCGCCGCCGGTGATCGTCGCCAGCGCCCTCCCGATCTGCTGTCCCTCCGACACGGGACCCCCCTCTGGCACAACCGATGTGGAGCCTATGCACCCTATGCGCTACACGCCCGAGTGTGCCAGCGGAGATCACCGAACCAACGCTTGCCGGGTTCGACGCGCTCCTGCGACGATCGCCGGAATGAAGACCGATTACGACGCCGTGGTGATCGGAGCGGGAGTCATCGGGACGATGACGGCGAGGGCGCTTGCCGAGCGTGGCCGATCGACCCTGATCGTGGAGCGGTACCAGCTTGGGCACAAGGGCGGAAGCTCTCACGGGCTGAGCCGGATCGTCCGGGTGACCGACTACCACCCCGATTACGTCCGGATCAATCGACTCGCGATGCGGGGATGGGAGGAAGTGCAAGAGGCTGCCGGAGAGACCTTGCTCGTTCGGACGGGCAACCTGGAGATCGGCGAAGGCGCACAGATCTACGCCGATGCACTCGACGCTGCCGGAGAACGGTACGCATGGCTCGGTCCAGAGGAAGTGGGCGAGCGCTGGCCCTCGCTCCGACTCCGTGCAGAAGAACGGATGTTCGTCCAAGAGGACGGCGGCGTGTGCTTGGCGGATCGGACCGTTCGAGCTGCCGCTCGGCTCGCCTCGGAGGCGGGAGCCGAGCTCCGCGAGGGCACGCGGGTCGAACGTGTGCGCGACCATGACTCCTTCGCGGACGTCGTCATCGAAGGGGCAACGATCCGTTCGTCGGTCGTCGTCGTGACGGCCGGCGCCTGGGCGAGGAACCTCCTCGCTGATGCGGGTATGGATCTGCCTTTGGTTCCGACGCTCGAGCAAGTGTCCTACTACCGGCTGGAAACCGCCTCGCCGCTGCCGACGATCATCGACTACACGGTGAACGGAGCGATCGACCACTACGCGGTTCCTCATCCGACGGAGCTCGGAAGTTTCAAGATCGCGCTTGATCATGCCGGCCCGATCGTCGATCCAGACACGCGATCGTTCGATCCGGACCCCGAACGCCTGGCGCGGGTGGAAGCCTGGGGTCGCAGCCGTTTCGACTCACTGATCCCGACGGATCCGCCGGAGACCTGTCTCTACACGAACACGCCCGACAACGACTACGTCCTGGATCGCATCGGGTCGATCGTCATCGGTTCCGCGTGCAGCGGGCACGGCTTCAAGGCGAGCCCGATGATCGGCACCATCCTGGCGGACCTGGCGACGGGCTCGCGTCCGCGGGTCGCGCTCGGCCGATTCCTCGCCTCTCGTCCCGCGCTCCGTTAGTGGGATGCGAACGGGCCGGACCCTGGGGGCCCGACCCGTTCGACTACGGTTCCCCTCACGAGCGCTTCAGCCGAGGCTTCGTCCGGTAGACCAGCCGGAGCCCGTGAGGTCGGTGAGATGGTTGGATTCTGCCGGTCTCCCGGCGAGCGGGCGAGGTGGTGAACCTGGCCCGCGAGGGATGGCTAGCAGCCACTCACCTCGAGGGTCTCCTGCGGTTCATGCAAGACGGACCACCTCCTTCCTCTCGTGCCGCACATCCTGAATCACCGCTCGGGAGATGGCAACCACGCCTGCCCGGAACCGGCCATTTGGTCGTAGAGTCCGCCGCGTGGACGAGGGCGAGACACTCCACGCCGAGGACCTCGTGCGGGAGAACGCGAACCTGCGCGAGCAGCGGCGGGCCATCGGCGATGTTCTTCGGGCGGTGGCGCGTTCAGAAGGACTGCAGCCCGTGCTCGATGAGATCGTTTCCGCCGCCAAGCAGCTGTGCGACGGTGAGCACGGCCAGCTCTACTTGGCGGAAGGCGACCTCTTCGTCGTTTCCTCCCAGTTCGGCGACGTCGCCGAGGGGTATGCCTACGCGGAGGAACACCCGCATCTGCGCGACCGGACGACCGTCGTCGGACGGGCGGCGCTCGCCGGTGAGGCGGTGCAGATCCCCGACGTCTTGGCCGACGACGAATACTCGTTCGAAGGTCAGGCCATCGTCGGCTATCGCGCGTTGCTCGGCGTTCCGATCGTTCTGGACGGCGAGCTGATCGGCGTCATCGCGGTCGGGCGCAACGTGCCGGGACCCTTCACCGACGAGCAGGTCGAGCTCGTCAAGACGTTCGCCGACCAGGCGGCGATCGCGATCGCGAACGCTCGATTGATCGAGACCGTCGAGCGGCAGCGGACGGAGCTCTCTCGCTTCCTCTCGCCGCAGGTCGCCGAGCTCATCTCCTCAACGCAGGGCGAGCAGATGCTCACCGGCCACCGCGCGTACATCTCGTGCTTCTTCTGCGACCTTCGAGGGTTCACGGCGTTCGCGGAGACGGCCGCGCCCGAAGAGCTCTTCGAGGTGCTTCGCGACTACCACGAAGCACTCGGCGAGCTGATCTCTCACTACGGTGGGACGCTCGAGCACTTCGCGGGCGACGGGATCCTGGTGTTCTTCAACGACCCGCTCGCGGTCGACGACCACGAGCTGCAAGCGATCCGACTCGCGATCGCCGCCCAGGAGCGGTTGGCGGAGCTGGCGCCCGTCTGGCGCAAGCGCGGGACGGGGCTCGGCCTCGGGATCGAGGCCGGGTACGCCACGCTCGGTCGGATCGGCTACGAGGGACGCTACGACTACGCCGCACTCGGACCGGTGGTCAACCTGGCCTCTCGGCTGAGCGACCACGCCGCAGTGGGGCAGATCCTGATCGGCCAACACGTCTTCGGAGCCGTCGAGGAACGGGTGGACACGGCGCCGGTCGGCGAGCTCGATCTGAAGGGGTTCGCTCGGCCCGTCCCGGCATACGAGGTCTTGGGGCTTCGGACGGAACCTTAGGTCAGACGCCGCTCGGACAGGGGAAGAACGTCCTACCGTCCAGACCGACGAAGAACTTGACGGCCGCGAAGCCTTCGCTCACTCCATAGACGGCGTTGCAGTAGGTGGCGTAGGCATGCTTGTGGGGGCACATCTGCCCGGGGTCGCAGAGGAAGTGGTCGGCGCCGTACTCGGCCTCCCCCACCCACTTCCCGTTCGGCTGGTTCGCGGTGATGTCGGTCGTGAAGTCGTCATATCCACACGGGGTCAGGCCGGCAAGGTCGGTGCAGGTGATGCCGACGTTCGCTCCTCCCGCGACCTGGGAGGAGAAGCACTCACCGTAGGTGTAGCACTCCTCCACGACCGCACCATCGCTGTAGTTGCGTCCCCACCAACTGAGGATGCCGGTGTTCTTCCAGAGGACCGTCATCCCGTTCAGATGGATCTCGTTGTCGACCCAAGCCAGGAGGTTCTGTGCGTCGCCCGGCGTGAGGTTGAAACCGGACGTCGACGCAGGTTCGAAGCTGTCGATGTCGTCCAACTCGACGGCGTCGAACCCTTTCTGCGCGCACATGGCGATCCGCGCGTCGAGCATCGGCTTGAGGGCATCGAGCTGACGGAAGTCGACCCATCGCTCCTGCGGATAACCGTAGTAGACGTTCCCGAGCGTGCTCGCCGGGAAGGCTCCACCCTGCGCCGTCGTGCTCCCGTCCGGGCGGTAGTCCTCCCACGCGAGATCCAGGTAACAGAAGGCCTTCGGGTGAGGCAGGGTCGCCGCCTGCCATGCCGTGTGGATGTCGTTGACCTCGGCGGTGGTCGTGAGGAATCCGTCGATGTCGTAGATGTCGACGGCGCTCGCGCCCGTGCGTTCGAGCGGCGTGACGCGCCCGATCTGCCAATCCCAGCGCATCGGGTGGCTGGTGCTGTCGAGATGCGGCGGGTACCAGCACGCACCGGACGTTGGCGCGACGCACGACTGCGGCGCCGGCATGGGATCGATCTGCCAGCTGAACGACAGCATCGTCGCGCCCGCGGCGTTCGACGTGCGGACGTTCAACGCGTGCGATCCGACGTCGAGCGCCCCGGTGTAGATGCGATGCGTCGATGACACGTGCTTCCACATCCCACCGTCGATCCGATACCGGACCCGCGGTCGTCCGGCGGCCGCGTCGAAGTGCGGTGGGTCGACCTGGAAGTACTCCTCGGTCGAGGCCGTGTGCGACTCGGGTGTGCCGTTCACGAACTCGGTCGTCGGCGCCCCGCCGGCGAAGCCCTGCACGGGCGCGGTCGTCGTGATGGTCACCGAGGCGCGGACGACGCTGAACGAGAACGTCGCGGGATCGGTCTCCACCACCTCGGTCGCCGTCTCCGTCAGCTTCAGGATCTTCCCGACGTCCGCGTGGCCCACGATATAGCTGGTCGCAGCGAACGGCGTCGCGGTTGTATCGGAGGCCGTCACACACGGACTTCCTCGTAGGGCACACGCCTGCCAGTCGTACGCCACTGCGAAGCTGAGCACGCGATCCCCGCTCGGGAGGTGCCCCGGCGCCCAGGAAAGCCCCTTGGCCCTCACCGTGCCGCCGTCCGCCACATCGCCGGTGATCTTCAGCACGCCGTGGCTCACCGGTGGTTGGATGCTCGCGCGCGCTGTTCCGCTGAGCGTCGCCCCGGCCGGCGTCCCCGGAATGAGGCTCGCGACCAGGAGGGCGAGCACCATCGCTCCCGCGGACACCAAGGTGCGGCTGGTCCGTCGTTGGTGATCCGGTTCGACCATCGCAGGTTCCGCTCTGGATGAGACGTCGCAGTCTAGTCCGACGAGGATGAGGGTTCAGCTGGAGCCTTCAGCTCGTTGCGCTACAAGCACGAGCGCCACATACGTCAGATCGGAGCGCGTCTGCGCCAGCTCGGCGCGAACCTCCCCCACGTGGGCGTCGACGAGTGCGATGTCGTGCCTCAACTCCGTGCGGAGGCCATCGATGGCGCCCGTGAGTGATCGCCTCGATCGCCTCGAACCGGCGGTCCATCGCCTCGAAGCGCTTGAAGCCGATGGATCCCGCGATGAGCGTCACACCCGATCAACAACACGGCGTTCACGAGCGTCTGGGCCAACTCCGCCGGCATGGCGCCTCCTCGACCTTGTGAGGGAAGGAGTCCGAACGAAGCGTAACGCAAGCGCCGACAGGTGAATCTCGTTCGGAAGGGCAGTATGTCGCCACGCTACTGTTCACGTATGAAGGCTGCCGTTCATACCCGTTACGGCCCGCCGGATGTGGTCCGGATCGCCGACGTGGCCAAGCCGACGGCCACCGACCACGAGGTGCTCGTCAGGGTTCACGTGGCGACGGTGAATCGGACGGACTGCGGGTTCCTGTCTGGGAGGCCGTTCATCGTTCGGTTCTTCAGCGGACCGCTCAGGCCGAAGGAGACGATCCTCGGGTCTGAGTTCGCGGGCGTCGTCGAAGCGATCGGGAGTGGCGTCACGTCCTTCGACGTCGGCGACCAGGTGTTCGGGTTCAGCGAGTGGCGGTTCGGCGCGCACGCCGAATACCTGACGATGTCCGAGGGCGGTTCGATCGCGACCATGCCGGCGAACGTGACCCTCGAGGAGGCCGCGTGCAGTACCGAGGGTTCGCACTATGCCCTCTCGATGATCACGAAGGCGAAGATCCAGAGCGGACAGCACGTGCTCGTCAACGGCGCGACCGGAGCGATCGGCTCGGCCGCGGTCCAGCTCCTGAAGAGGCTCGGTGCCGTCGTGACCGCGGTCTGCGGCACGAAACATGTGGAGCTGGTGCGGGGCTTGGGCGCCGACAGAGTGATCGACTACGCGGCCGAGGATTTCACGACGGACGAGCAGACGTACGACGTGGTTATCGATGCCGTCGGCAAGAGCTCGTTCGGCCGTTGCAAGCGGTTGTTGAAACCGCGCGGGATCTACGTCTCGTCGGACCTCGGGTTCCTGTCCCAGAACCCGATCCTGGCTCTGATCACGCCGCTCTTCGGGGGCAAGAAGGTCCTGTTCCCCATCCCGCCGAGATACGACCATGCGAGGGTGAAGGGCTTCAAGGAGATGATCGAGTCCGGGGAGTTCAAGCCGATCATCGACCGGCGGTATCGCCTGGACCAGATCGTCGATGCCTACACGTACGTCGAGACGGGGCAGAAGATCGGCAATGTCGTGATCAACGTCGATCCTGCGGTCTAGGGCTCGACCCATAGGTTGTCTTCACGGCCGATCGACGTGCGACACTGGATCGATGGCCCTGCCTCGATCGGGCGGATACAGATGTTGACCCGTCGGCGCGAGCCGAGGGTTCCACGGCCGCCAGGGTGCCCGTGCGGAGCCTTCCGCGAGTGCGCTCGGCATGGCGGACTTGCACCCTGCTCCGAGGTCGGAAGCGACGGCGTCTGCTGGGAGTGCAAGCACGGCGAAAGGCGCGGGCAGCGGCCCGACCGCGCTCGGCCGAGGTTCAGCTGGAGCACCGACGCGCCTCCAGGCTCCAACCGGAACGGTCGGACCGGCTAGCTGGGGTGGCTCAGCTCGAGCCTTCGGCGCGTCGCGCCCCAACCGCCAGCGCCACATACGTCAGGTCGGAGCGCGTCTGTGCCAGCTCGGCGCGAACCTCCCCCACGTGGGAGTCGACGAGTGCGATGTCGTGCTTCAACTCCGTTCGCAAGCCATCGATGGCGCCTGTGAGTGATCGCTCGATCGACTCGAAACGCCGGTCGATCACCTCGAAGCGCTTGAGGCCGATGGGTCCAGCGATGAGCGTGACCCCGATCAGCAAGACGGCGTTCACGAGCGTCTGGGCCAACTCGGCCGGCATGGTGCCTCCTCGATCTGGTGGGGGGAGGAGTCCGAACAAAGCGTAACGCACGACCGACACGCGCGTTGCGTGGACCATCTCTCGAGCTCTGCCGCGGAGCTCAACGCGCAGAGGTGGAATCGATCACCAACGCAGTCGCGAAGTACCCGCCCGATCACCTCCGAGTCCGCTTCACGTCGGATCCGCAGTCACTGATCTCTCAGCGTCCACCCACGCGAAGTGGCACGCTGCGTCATGGTGGGGGTGAGAAGGCCCGCGATCTAGGCCCGGCTCGGTTTGGAGGCAGACGTCCTGCGTCATGGGGCACCTCGGATTGAATCGGCAACCTGGTGGCAGGTGGATCGGGCTTGGTGGATCGCCGACAAGGGCGGGCTCCGGCGAGCGCCGACCCGGGATCAAGCGCGGGATGGCAGTGAGCAGCGCTCGCGTGTAGGGGTGTCGGGGATCCGAGAACAACTCTCGAGTCGGGGCGCTCTCGACGATGCGTCCGAGGTACATGACGTTGGTGAGCTCGCAGACATGACGAACGACCGCCATGTTGTGCGCGATCAACAGGAGCGTCAGGCCCAGTTCCTTGCGCAGCTCCGCAAGGAGGTTCAACACGGTCGCCTGCACCGAGACGTCGAGCGATGACACTGGCTCGTCGGCGACAAGGAGCTCCGGCTCAACGGCGAGCGCACGAGCAATGCTCACCCGCTGACGTTGCCCACCCGACAATTGTCGTGGGTACGCATGTGCCACTTGCTGGCTGAGTCGCACGATATCGAGCAGGTCCGAGAACCGAACGTTGAGGGCCTCTCCCGAGGCGATGTGGTGCACGCGCATCGCTTCGGTCAGTGTTTGACGAACCGTCATCCTCGGGTTCAGCGAGGAATACGGGTCCTGGAAGATGATCTGCGCGCGGTGCGTGGCGCTCCTGCCGTACCCCAACTCCACGGGGGTTCCGTCGAGCAGGACTTCCCCTTCGCTGGGCTGGTACAGCCCGACGATGCAGCGTCCAAGGGTCGACTTTCCGCACCCTGATTCGCCCACGAGGCCTACGGCCTCCCCCCGCTGGATCGTCAAGCTCACGCCGTCGACCGCCTTGACCGTATCGGCGCCGTGGTCGCGGAAGCGCGAGATTGCGCCCGGTCGCTGCACGGGGAAGTGCATCTTCAAGTCTCGAATCTCAAGCAACGGCGAGACCGGCGTCATGTGCCGCCTCGGTTCACCGGGACCTCCTTGAACCCGGGAGACGCCTCCCGCGCGATCACGGGGTCGGACAGCGCGGAATCCCGACACGCCGTCCAATGTTTGCAGGCCGAGGTCCTATCCGGACCGACCTGCACCAGCGGGAACTCGCCGACGAAGCAATCGTCCTGGGCGAAGCGGCAACGTGGCCGGAAGCGACAACCCCCTGGCGGATCGACCAGGTCAGGCGGGATCCCCGGGATCGAGTCCAAGACATCCTTCACCTTGTCGAAGTCGGGTACGGCGCGCAAGAGCCCGAGCGTGTATGGATGGGTCGGCTCGACGAAGACTGACTCGACTGGCCCGGTCTCCACGATCTGCGCGGCGTACATCACAGCTACACGACGACACATCTGTGCGACGACCGCCAAGTCGTGCGTCACGTAGATGACGCTCATACCCATCGACGTCTGGAGTCGTTGCAGCAGCTTCAGGATCTGATCCTGGATCGTCACGTCGATCGCCGTCGTCGGCTCGTCGCAGAGGATCAGCGCGGGTTCGCACGAAAGCGCGATCGCGATCATCACGCGCTGCCGCATCCCGCCGGAGAGCTCGTGCGGGAACGACGCGTACCGGCGACCGGGGTCGGGGATCCCGACCTCGCGCATCAGCTCGAATGCTCGTTCCCTCGCGGCGAGCTTCGAGAGGCCGAGATGCGCCAACGGTCCCTCGGCGATCTGATCACCCACGTGCATGACGGGGTTCAGCGCGGTCATCGGTTCCTGGAAGACGATGCCGATCGAACGACCGCGCACATCGCGAATTGAGTCCTCGTCCAACGTCAGAAGGTCGACGCCCCGGAAGAGGAGTTGGCCCTTGGTGACCCGAGCGCCTCGCGGCAGCAGGCCGAGGATCGCGCGCAGCGTCATGCTCTTGCCGCAGCCCGACTCCCCCACCAGACCGAGCGTCTCACTGTCGTCCAGATCGAAGGAGATGCCGTCGATGGGATGAACGATCCCCCGGCGCGTCGGGATCTCCACGTGGAGATCCCTGACGGAGAGCAACTCACCTTCCATGCTCATTCCGGCCGCAGCAGGTCGGCGAGCCCGTCTCCGAGCAGGGCGAGTCCCAGTCCGGTGATGACGACGGCGACGCCGGGGATCGTCGCGAGTTGCCAGTTCGTGGTGATGAACTGCTGCCCGTCGGAAATCATCGATCCCCACTCCGGTGTCGGCGGCGGCACGCCGAGACCCAGGTATCCGAGCGTCACGATCGCCAGAATCGCGAAGACGATGTCAGACGTCGCATACACGATGGCCTGCGTGATCACGTTCGGCAGCAGATGCCGCAGGATGATCCGCCGCCGGCTATACCCGAGCGCGCGGGCGGCGAGGACGTACTCCTGGCGCTTCGCGGCGACGATCTCGCTGCGGATGATCCACGCATACGAGACCCAGCCGGTGACGGCGATCGCGACGAAGATGCTGGTCGTCCCCGGGCCGAGCACGAACACGATCGCGATCACGAGCACGAAGAACGGGAACGCGAGCACGACATCGACGGCTCGCATGATGAGCGTGTCGAGCCAGCCGCCGAAGTAGCCGGCGAGGCACCCGAGTGCGCTACCGATGACGAACGGGATGAGGACGGCGAGGAATCCGATCGCGAGGTCGATCCGAGCTCCGTAGAGCAGTCGCACCCACACGTCGCGCCCGAGTTGGTCGGTTCCCAACAGATGCCGCCAGGACGGATGCAGGAGAGCATGGCTCGTGTCTTGCGCAATCGGGTCGAACCTCGACAGGAGCGGAGCGAACACGGCCATCAGGGCGAGGACACCCAGGATCGCGAGGCCGGCGATGAGTGGCGGCGATCGCCGTCGACGGGTGCGACCGACGACCGACTCCTCGGATCTCCAGCCAACGGGCGACGTCCTCAACTGAGTCACGACTACTCGAACCTCACCCTCGCGTCGAGGAGGGAGTGAACGATGTCGGTCGAGAGGTTCGTGAGGATCACCGTCAGCGCGACTACGAACGTGATGCCCTGCACCACGGGGAAGTCCCGCCGATAGATGGAGTCGACCATGAGCGCCCCGATCCCCGGGAGCGCGAACACCTTTTCGACGACGATCGTTCCGCTCACGAGCCAGGCGATCTCCAGCCCGAGGATCGTGACGCTCGAGATGATCGCGTTGCGCACACCGTGCCTCATGAGCACACGCCGCTCGGGGATCCCCTTGGATCTGGCCGTCATCACGTAATCGGATTCGAGCGACTCGATGAGGCTCGTCCGTAGGCTCCTGATCAAGATCGGGGCGATCCCCAGGGCTAGGGTGAGGCTCGGCAGGAACATCGCGTACAGATGGCCGGGGATGCCCGATCCGTATCCGCCGACGGGGAAGAGGTGAACCCTCAGCCCGAGGAGGAGGATCAGCATGATGCCGACCCACGGTGTCGGCATCCCCATGCCGACCAAGGGGATCGCCCTGACGACGTGGTCGGCGAAGCGGTCCCTGTGCGTCGCAGCGAGCATCGCGAGCGGGACCGCGATCGCGATGGACAGCACCCCGGCATAGGTGATGAGCCAGAGCGTTACTCCCGAGGCGCTGACGATCACCTTCGTCGCAGACGATCCGTAGAAGAGCGACCGCCCGAAGTCCCCCCGCAGGATGCGCAGCAGGAAGTACCAGTACTGGTCATACAGCGGTCGGTCGAGGCCCCACTCCCGATGGAGTTGCGCGATCAGCTTGGGGCTCGAGCGAATGCCGAGCAACGTGATGGCCGGATCGCCCGGGATCAGGTGGATCAACAGGAACGTCACCAGCGTGACCCCGAGCGCGATCGGGATCATCAGGAGGAGTCGTCGCCGGAGGTACGCGGCCAGACTCATCACGGCGTCCCGACGTTCACCTGTAGGCGATCACGCGTCGCGACGGCATCGGGTCGACAGCATCCTTCACGACGCCAGCCACGCCTCCTCGAGGTGGTAGTTCCCGGTCGGGTAGACGGTCCAGCCGCCGAGCTTGGTCTGATGCGCGTAGATGTAGGGCGCGTAGTACAGCTCCACGAACGCGGCTTCTTCCGCGACCGTCTCCTGCATCTTCGCGTAGAGCTCGGCTCGCTGCTTCGGGTCGACGGTGCGCTCGGCCGCGATCCCCCACGTGATCACGTTCTGGTTCGTGTAGTTCGTGTACAAGGAGTCCGTGCCGCCCCGGACCGGATCGACGCACCAGGGCGCGTTCTCATCGGGATCCCCGATGTCAAGCGTGTAGTAGTCCGGGGCCATGTCGTACTCGAAGTGGTGCAGGAGCGCGTTGTGCGCGCTCAGGTCGTCGGACCTGATGGTGAGGTCGATGTTGAGCACCTTCAGGTTCGCCTGAACGATCTGCGCGATCGCGCTGTTCACGGTGTCCCCGGCGATGATCGCGAACTCGGCGGCGAAACCCCCGGGGAACGCCGACATCCCGAGCTCCTGCCGGGCCGTCGCGGGGTCGTACGCGAGCGCGGCCGCGTTCTTGTCATAGAAGTTCCACGACGGCGAGAAGAACGAGTTCGCCGCGTCGCCGTGCCCGAAGAGGACCGACTTGATGATCGACTCGCGATCGATCGCGAAGCAGATGGCCCGGCGG
>JBOGVK010000086.1:0-3128 GCA_050692375.1 Actinomycetota bacterium | reverse complement strand
AGGATCCGCGTCTGGATCTCCTTGCCGTCGACGCCCTCGGGGACGTCGATCGCCGAGAGCTCCCAGAGCTGGTGGTCCGGGTCGGACAGGAACGTGTACCCGCGCTCGCGCATCTGCTGCTGGAAGTAGCGGCCGGAGTCCTCGTGACGTGCCCACCGCGCGTGCAGGCCTTCTTCGAGCGCGAGCCGGATGCCCTCGTAGAGCGCGTAGTACTGCAGGATCGGCATGGTGTGGTGGTAGGTGACCGGCCGCTCGACCCAGTACTTCTGCAGGAGGTCGATGTCGAAGCTGAACGAGACGGGAGCCTTGCGCGCGCGGATGCGTTCGAGTGCGCGCGGCGAGACGCTGAACGGCGAGAGGCCGGGCGGGCATCCCAGCGACTTCTGTGAGCACGAGTAGGCGTAGTCGATGTTCCACGCGACCGGGGAGATCTCTTCGCCACCGAGCGACGTGACGCAATCCACGAGCAGGAGCGCGTCCTCGGCTCCGCTCGTCCGGATGAGATCGCTCAGCTGGTCGACCGGGTAGCGGACGCCGGTCGATGTCTCGGCGTGGACGACGCCCACGAGCTTCGTGTCGGGGTGTTTCGCGAGCGCCTCGGCGATCTGCACGAGCGGGACGATCTGCCCGAGCGGCGCGGTCAGCTCGATCAGCTCCGCGCCCGCGCGTCGCGCCATCTCCGCGATGCGCGCGCCGAAGAACCCGGCGTGGATCGCGATCACCGTGTCGCCGGGCTCCACGAGGTTCGCCATGCCCGCTTCCATCCCCGAGGTGCCGCTGGCGCTGAAGCAGAGCGAGAGCCCGTCGGGTCGTTGCCAGAGTGCCTTCAGGCCTTCGATCAGGTTCAGGAGCAGATCCCAGAAGTCGGGGTCGAGGTGTCCGTTGATCGGAAGCTGCATCGCCTCGAGCACCTTCGGATGGACGTTCGACGGCCCCGGCCCGCACAGCAGGCGATCGCCAGGCTCAAGCGCCGGGATCGCGGTCACGAGCTCCGTCATGGCCCCTCCCTTTCCGATGTTTGAACGGCCGTTCAAGGAAGGGCCGAGTATAGGGCAGGTGCAGGCACCTCTGATAGTCGACGACTGGACCCGTGGCGCGCAAGGGGTTTGATCTCCACCTCTCGGGGTGCGGAGACGGCAGGGCTGGGGAAGACATCTGACTCATCGGGCAATATCAGGTGTGCACGTCCTCGAAACTACCCCTGGAGGCACGACCGACGGCGAGGTAATCGCCGCCTCCGGAGTGGATCCGCAACGATTCGGGCAGGTCTTCGATCGGCACGTCGACGCGATCTACGGCTATCTCTGCCGACGCGTCGGTCGCACCAGCGCCGAAGAGCTCACATCCGAAACGTTCGCGCGTGCTTTCGATGGCAGGCAGGGCTTCACCGGCGAGGACGCGCTTCCTTGGCTGTTTGGCATCGCCTCGAATCTCATTCGCCATCACGCGCGGGCGGAGCGTCGGCAGCTCGCCGCATTCGCGCGCGTCGCATCCCGGGATGCGAGAGATCAGGTGGACGACGACGTGGAAGGTCGCATGGACGCCGCGGCGATGGCCCCGGCGCTGGCCGAGGCTTTGAGGCGACTGAGGCCCGATGAACGCGATGTGTTGCTCATGCACGCGTGGCAGGGACTCTCATATCGAGACATCGCGGATGCACAAGGCATCGCGGTCGGCACGGTGGGCTCCCGGCTCACTCGTGCCCGAGCGACCGTTCGAGAGGTCCTTCGCGAATGCGAACAGCTAGGGGAAGGCGGAAGTGATGGATGACCTGGATCTGCTCCGGCGCATGGTGGGCGAGGCTCCGGTCCTGGACGAGACGACCCGCGCCCGCATGCGCGCGAGCCTGGATGAACGGATGAAGAAGGCGACGGCACCGAGGCGTAGCAGGTCGCGCTCAGTGGTCGTCGCGATCCTCATCGCGGCTGGCGTGGGAGTCGGCACCCTTGCCGCTGCGGCAGGCCTGATCGGCCATTGGTCCGAAGATCAGCCCGTCGCGATCAGCATCCTCCCTGGCGACCACAGTGCGGGTCACTTCGAGGGCAACCACCTCGACATCTCCAACCCCAACGGGGTCATCGCATCCGCGACCGAGTTCGAGGCGACGGTGGCCGAGTTCGCACCCGCGATCCGGCTGCCCGACGGGCACGATTTCACGATGTGGATGCAGCACGTGGAACAGGTCGCGGATTTCAGCTCGGCCGACGGCTCTTGGCGCAGGTTCAACCAGGCCAGCGGTATGGTCTTCGTGGCGGAGTGCCAGTGGGGACAGCACTGGGTGGACGCGAACCACGCGAGCGATCCGGCGGGTATGAGCGAATCGATCGACGTGCTCGGTGGGATCGGTGCATGGTCGCAGAGCGCCGGTATCGATGTCGACGGGTATACGGAGAAACTCGTCCAGCAGATGAAGGACGGCGACGCGGTCACACTTCAGCAGTTTCTGGGCGTGAACTGCGGCCACACCGGTTCCGTCATCGGCTCGCCGGCCGAGTTGGACGGTTTCGCACAGGACATCCTTGCTCAAGCATTGACAGCCGCCCAGCAGTTCTACGGCGTCGGTACGACCTACTCTGGATTCGATGTCTCCGAAGCTGAGAAGACGGCACCGATCCTGGCCTGGATCTCCCCGGACATGGTGCCGGTGGCCGGTCCCGGTGAGGCGAATATCGCCGTGGCGGGCGGGCAACGATTGGTGTTGACCGGAGAGAGCGAGTCGGGAGTCATCTTCTGCATCGAGGATCAGTCTGGCGTCATCACTTACGGGCGCGTGGCCCCAGGCGGCGGGATCGATACCAGTGTCGTGTGCGAACCGGGTGATTGGCGGTGACGATCCACAGGCGTTCCATCTAGCCGGTGTTCTGCAGGCCCGCGGCGACCCCGCTGATCGTCGCCTGGACGAGCCGCTCCGTCCGCTCCGATGCCGGTTCGCCCAGGAACCGCACCTGGAGGAACGACAGAGCATCGACGTAGGGGTTGCGGTACTCGATCGCGCGCCGGAGGTCCGGCTTCCCGTCCAACAGCCGCGTGTGTCCCGTCACCTGCAGCACGAGATCGGTCGACCTGGCCAATTCGTCACGGATCGCTGCGGCCAGGTCCGGCCGGTCGCCGCGAGCCAGGTACAGCTC